>CAZHCY010000158.1:0-6289 GCA_964531185.1 uncultured Desulfovibrionales bacterium
TTTCTCCAGATAACACCATGATCCGGGGCAATCATGTCCAGCTCCAGGCCCAGGTCCTGGATTCTCTGGATCGCTTTCTGAACAAACCCTGAAAAGGGAAGAATGATATTGGTGTAGTAATGCCGGGCCTCATTGATCAGGTAATCAAGATCATGCTGGTCATCAAAAATTTTTGAGGTGGCAATGTTCTGGCCGAAGGCGTCGCTGGAGATGAGCAGACTGTCCTCGGGGATGTAGGAGAACATGGTATCCGGCCAGTGCAGCATCCTGGCCTCCAGAAAAGTTACATTTCTTTTGCCCAGGGAGAGACTTTGCCTGTCTTTGACCACTTCCACAGGCCAGTCAGGACGATGAAAGTGAGTACTCAGGGCTTTCTGCCCCATGGTGGAACAGAATATTTTTTCCGGGGAGCATTTGTCAACTATATAAGGCAGGGCACCTGAATGATCCATTTCCACATGATTGACCACAATGTAGTCAATCTGATCAGGTTTTATGACTTTGAAGATCTGATGATACAGATCCAGTTTGAATTTTTCCGGGACAGTATCAAAAAGGGCAGTCTTTTCGTCCAGAATCAGGAAGGCGTTGTAGGTGCTTCCGCTTCTGGCCAGGGAGTAGCCGTGAAAGTTCTGAATGTTCCAGTCAACGCAGCCTACCCAGAAAATATTTTTCTTGATTTCAACAACAGCCATTGTAACTCCGGATTAAATCTTGTTGCCCATCCGCGGCCCTGAGCCCTCCTGGGCCAGACCGCGAATGGAGATTATAAAGTGGTTAGGCTTCCTTGGCAAAGTTGTCCTTGGTAGCTCCGCAAACAGGACATACCCAGTCATCCGGCAGATCCTCGAACTTGGTGCCTGCTGCCACGCCGTTGTCCGGATCTCCTTCAGCAGGATCATAAACATAACCGCAGATTTCACATACCCATTTTTCCATTTTCAAGCTCCTTGCTGCTTTTCTGGTTTCTGAGGAACAAAGTACTTTTTTCTGGTCTTGCACTGGGGACACTGCCAGTCCCCGGGCAGGTCCTGGAAACTGGTGTCTCTGGGCAGGCCCTGCCTTGAGGCCAGCAGAGGATTGTATACATAGCCGCAAACTGAGCATTCATATTTGTCATTGTCCACAGCTATGCCTCACACTTTTCACTCTGGACATCCTGGGTGGAACCAGGACCGGCCAGGGGACGGAAACATTTTTTCCCGGCTCCGCATACAGGGCATTTCCAGTCCTCAGGAAGATCCTCAAAACGGGTCCCCTTGGGGATTTTGCCTTTGCGGTCACCTTTGTCCGGGTTGTATATGTAGCCGCAGTTGACAGTCTGGCATTGCCACATTTCTTCTGGTGAAGCCATTATCTGTCTCCTATGCCTGGGCTTTCCACAGGCCGTGGATATTGCAGTATTCCCTGGCGCTCACCTGATCAGCCTGGATACAGAATTCTGCCACAGGTTTCTGGCCGGGTTTGAGGAATTCTCTATAGGCCCTGCCGTCGGCAATAAGCTCAATCCATTCAATGTAGTGCTTTTCTTCCATGGGATGGTCCACGCTGCCTACCTTTACTTTATAACCCTGGGCAGTCTTTTCAATGACCGGAACATGCTTTTCCTTGGCAGCGTCCACTGTGTTTTCAGTGAACAGTTTCATGGGCTGGCCGCAGCATACCAGTTCACCCTGGCCGCCGTGGAGTACCTCTACAATGTTGCCGCATACTTCACATTTATAAATCTGTTTCATCTCAGCCATGTTTGTTCTCCTTGTCAGGTTATGGGTTGGCGGATAAAAGTAATCGTAACAGTTCAGCCTTTTTTAAGGAAAGCAGGGGACAGTCCCCAAGTCAGGGACAGTCCCCGTGCCTGACCTTAATTTCCTGATTTATCTCGAAATTTTCAAACAGGTAATGCTCCCTGTTTTCTGGGTTGATGAAAGAAACAGCCTTAGAAAAAACAAGCTCTGGGAGAGCCGGTTCCCGTGCTTCATGCAAACGGCCAAACTGTTACAGGTAATTAATAAACAGCAGACCGGGCTTGGCAAGAAAACCAGGCCCGGGATATAAAGGCTCTGCATGTTTTCAAGTTTGTCAAATCATTCAATGGTAAAAGTGATCAAAAAATCCAGGATGGTCAACCAAAAACAGGGGCTGAATCAGTGCATGTGCTGCAAAGACTGCCTGGGATAACAAGCACCAGTAATAGATCACCAAAGACAGGAGCCATTTGATTGAGCATCAGGATTTATTGCCAGTTTTCACACAGAACTTCAAAGTGGTCCCTGGGGTGGGCGCAGGAAGGACATTCTTCAGGAGCTTCACTGCCCTCATGGGTATAACCGCAGTTCTGACACTTCCAGACTACGGGGCTGTCCTTCTGGAAAACCCTGTTGTTTTCTATGTTGGCAATGAAGCTTCTGTATCTTCTTTCATGCAGCTTTTCAGCCACGGCAATGGCCTCCATGGCAGCAGCCACTTGAGGAAAGCCTTCATCCATGGCTGTTTTGGCGAATTCAGGATACATGGTTTCATGCTCATACCGTTCGCCATTGGCAGCTTCGTTCAGGTTTTCCAGGGTGGTGCCGATTTTGCCTGCAGGATAGGAAGCCTGAATCTCAACCTCTCCGCCCTCAAGAAATTTGAACAGCCTTTTGGCGTGCTCTTTTTCATGATTGGCGGTTTCCTCAAAGATGTTGGACAACTGGACATTCCCGTCTTTTTTGGCCTGTTTGGCAAAATAAGTGTACCGGTTTCTTGCCTGGGACTCGCCGGCAAAAGCGGTTAAGATGTTTTTTTCTGTTCTGGTTCCTTTAATGGATTTCATTTGTTTCTCCTTATGGTTTGTTAAAGTGTCATTGGCCAGTCTGGGCGGCCTGAAGACATTTTGGGCAAATGCCAAGGATTTCAAACCGCACTCCAGTAATGGTGAACTCTGAATCAATGTCTTCTAATCTTTCAAGGCACAAGTCAAAGTCTCCGTTTACATCCCGGACCTGACCGCAGCGGGAGCAGATGACATGCAGATGATCCCTGGTTCTGGCATCAAAACGTTTCTGATCACCGCAGGTGTCTATCATGCGAATATGCCCCTGCCTGCTGAGAATGTCCAGGTTGCGGTAGACGGTGCCCAGGCTGATGGTGGGCATACTGATCCTGACCTGGTCGTAGACTTCTGTGGCAGTGGGGTGATTTCTGGACTCACGTACGGTCTGCAGAATCAGCTTGCGTTGTTTAGTCAGCCTCATGAATACCTCTTTTTAGGAATGATTACTATTAGCAAAGAGGTCTGTCAACATAAAAAAAGCCTGGAAACAAAGATTGTTTCCAGGCCTGGTGAAGTTAAACTGTGAAACAGTGCAGGTTATTTGATGAATTCAGGCCCTTGGAAAAAAATGCACTCCAGGGTTGTCATTCAACAGTAATATGATCTTTTATGGCCTGGTATTTGGCCTCTCCGATTCCTGTGACATTCATGATGTCTTCTTTATTTTCAAAAGGGAATTCGCTGCGGTATTCTACAATCCGTTGAGCAAGGACCTCTCCGATGCCCTTAAGCTGAGTCAGTTCTTCAGCGCTGGCCGTGTTAATATTGATGGTTTCAGCGCTGATGGCCGCCGGGGCTGAAAGCAGGCAAAAAATTACCAGGAAGGCGAAGGTCATGATTTTTTGGTTTTTCATAAAAACCTCCAAACAGCTTGACTGTTTCACAGTTTCTTCAAATCTGGCGACAGGCTTAGCCCTTTTTAAGGAAAGCAGGGCGCCCCAGGGCTTGTTTTTTTGTTTAAGTAAGAAAAAGACCTAAAAAAACAAGCCCTGGGAGAGCCATTCCCTGTGCCTTATGCAAACGGCTGAACTGTAACCAAATTTTATTAGTTTTAAAAAATAGCAGATAAAAAAAATAAAGGCAATGACTTTTCTTTTTTGGGCAGAAGGCATTGCTAACTTTCTGATTTCAAAAAAAAAAGCCCGGATCATTATGATCCGGGCCTGGGCTGAAAAAGTTTTGTTAAAACTGTTTTACCGGGCAAGTTCCTGCTGAACCTCGTTCATGAGCTTTCTGGCCTGTTCCAGTTTGTCTTTCTGTTTGTCAGACACTTGTCCTTCTATGTAGGATGTTTTCTGACCCATTTCTTCCAGCATGCTGCCCAGAATCATGGATCTGACCACTTGTGGAAGCTTTTCCAGCTCTTTGATGCGCTGGTCCATATCCTGCAAGTTGCTGGTAACCCTGGAATCAAGTTCCTGCATCCTGTCTCTGGTTTCTTCAATGAGACCCACCTGCTGGGAAAGATGGTCCATGTTTTTGTTCACGCTGTAATAAAACACAACCAGCAAAACCACGGCCAGAACAGAGATTATGACTCCGGCTTTGCCCATATCGCTTCTGGGACTGCCTAAATCCTCATGTGAAAATACAGGGTTGGAGCTGCCTGGATTTTCCTGGCCTACAGGCTTTATTTTTTCCTGTGTCATTAATAACCGACCTCCTTTTATGATTTTTTGCTTTTAATAAAAGCACCCGCACTGAAATGAAAAACTGTAAAAGACCTGATAACCGCCTTTTAGTAAAACCATAAATCATCTTTCTGGTCCTGGGGCATGAATGAAGTGTGTTCTTTTATTATCTATCCGATCCGGCGGGTGTTGGCAAGTTAAAAGTCAAAGGGGCAAGAAAAAAATTTTAGTGTCTGAAAAAATGATCAGGGCCCATCAGCTTCTGGACTGACCGGCCAGGGCTGAAAACCGACAATATTAGGCAGTTCAGCCATTGGCATGCAGCACAGGGACCGGGTCTTCCAGAGCCTGTTTTCCCAAGTCTGTTGCTTGCATCAACCGGAAACATGTGCAGGGAGACCCGGTCCCCAAAGGGCCAAACTGTCAGGTTCATATTTGTTCCTGAACAAGACTGTTCATGGCAAAAGCAAAAAAAGCAGCCCGGTATCCAGGAAATCTTCAGTTGTTAAGGCTCTGCAGGGGAGCGGGAATAAGGCCTCCCCTGGCTGTGAAACCTTGTGAAGAGCTTTCGGCTCCAGGGCTGATTAGCACTGCCTGACCCAGCAGGCCGCCGAAACTGGCTGTTTGGCCGGCCTGTTTGCCGGGAACAGGAATAATTCTGGCGGCTGTTGTCTTTTTGTTGACAACTCCAATGGCCATTTCATCAGCAATGATTCCGGCCAGGGTGCCTGCAGAGGTGTCTCCAGGCAGGGCGACCATGTCCAGCCCCACAGAACAGACCGAGGTCATGGCCTCAAGTTTGTTCAGCCCCAGCCTGCCCCGGGCAGCGGCATGGGCAATGTTCTGGTCTTCGCTGACCGGGATGAAGGCTCCACTTAAACCGCCCACATTGGAACCGGCAAAGGCCCCTCCCTTTTTGACTGCGTCGTTGAGCATGGCCAGTGCGGCAGTGCTTCCGGGATCTCCGATGGAGCCAAGACCCATGGCCTGAAAAATTTCTCCCACGCTGTCTCCGGCATTGGGGGTAGGGGCCAGGGACAGATCCAGGATGCCGAATTTTACTCCCAATTTTTCAGCCACTTCCCGGCCCAGAAGTTCTCCGGTCCTGGTAACTTTGAAAGCGGTTTTCTTGATGACTTCGGCCACCTGACCCAGATGGCAGTCAGGGCTGGTTTCCATGAGCCTGTCAATGGCCTTTTTAACTACGCCGGGGCCGCTGACTCCCACATTGATGACTGAATCAGGCTCGCCTGTGCCCAGATAGGCTCCGGCCATGAAGGGAATATCCTGGGGTATATTGGCAAAGACGCACAGTTTGGCGCAGGCCAGGCCGTCTTTGTCCCGGGTCAGGTGAGCAGCCTGCCTGATGGTTTGCGCCATGAGAAAGACGGCATCGATGTTGATTCCAGCGCTGGTGGAGGCGACATTGACTGGGGCACACACCCTGGAGGTGGAACTGAGGGCTTCAGGCAGGGACTGGATAAGGGACAGATCCCCTCTGGCCATGCCCTTTTCCACCAGAGCTGTGAAGCCGCCAATGAAGTCTACGCCGACTTCTTCAGCAGCCTGATCCAGGGTGGCGGCGATTCTGACCATCTGATCAGGGCTGAACGGGGCGGCAATGAGAGCTGCCGGGCTTATGGACACCCTTTTATTGACCACGTTTATACCGTATTTTTCACCCACTTCCCGGCAGGTCTGAACCAGGGCACCGGCCCGGGAAACAATTTTGCGCCGGATGTTTCGGCACTTTTTTTTTTCAAGCAGAAGACGGCATACGAGATTCCTCTACGTCTCGTGGGTCGGAGTGTGTATAAGAGACAGCTTGTGCGGGCCCACGTAGGAG
>CAZHCY010000159.1:0-6260 GCA_964531185.1 uncultured Desulfovibrionales bacterium
AAAAATTAAGCCTGATAATTTCATTCGTCAATGAAAATTATCAGGCTTAATTTTAAGTAGGCCTGGATAAAGTAACTTTTCTTTGCTCTTTTTGCCAAGATCCAGCCTGAGAACAAGAACTCTGAAGCGGCTCGGGAACAATCATTCACCCTTTCTGGGCTCCGTTCCCTTGCTTATAAACTATTCTGCAGCCATGGGCATATAGATAATGATCCTGGTCAGATCATTCTCATCCTCCACCTCCAGCTGGATGCTGAAGCCCATGGTCCTGGCAGCCAGCCATGCCGAATATGTCCCTAACCCAGTGCCCTGTTCCTTGCCATAGCTGTTGTATTTGTCGAAAAAATTGCCCCGAACAGCCTCAGGCACAGCACCTTTATTGATTATTCTCAAGCAGACCTGATCTTCAAGAGTTATGTCAAGGGTTACATCATTTCCCCCGGGAGAAGCCTCCAGGGCATTGGCAAACAGGTTGGCCAGCATGGTGTATAATAATCGCTCCTCTGCAGAAATCATCAGGGATTTCTCATGCTCCACAAAAGCACCCTGCAGCAGCACAACCGGATTAATGCTTTTGCTTTTCAGCTGGGAACTGTTCTCCGCGATAAGCTGCCGGATCACCCCCAGAAGGTTCACGTCTCCAGGCTGATATTCATAACTTCCTGTCTCCATCTTGAACATGTCCAGGGAAAGGTTGATCATGTTCAGCATTTTCCATCCGGACTGTTCAATATAATCAAGAAGTTCCTTCTGTTCCGGAGTCAGGCTTTCTTCTTCATGAAGCATGACCTGAGCCAGACCGATGATCCCGTTCAAAGGAGTCTTCAGGTCATGGCGCATGATTCGCTCCACATCAGACCTTATCCTTTCCAGATCCTTCTTGTCGGTTATATCCTCCTTAATGCCCACGTAGTTGATGACCTGGCCTGACTCGTCCCTGACCGGAGCAATGGCTGACTGCTCCCAGTACAGTCTGCCGTCTTTTCTGCGGTTATGAAATTCTCCGCGCCAGATACTGCCCGAGCTGATGGTTTTCCAGAGCTCCTGGTAGAACTCCCTGCTGTGCTCTCCGGATTTTAAAATTTTCGGGGTCTGTCCCACAGCCTCATCATGGGTATAACCGGTAACCTGAGTAAAGGCCTGGTTGACATACTCTATAATCCCCCGGGTATCAGTAATCAGAATGGGCACCGGGCTGTTGGCCACGGCCAGCCTGAGCTTGTTCAGCTCCAGCTCTCTTTGCTTACGCTCAGTAATGTCCAGGGCCAGCATGGCTATTCCGGTCAACTCCCTGCCGTCTTCCCCCAGGACCGGAAACAGATAGTGCAGTTCGCTTCTATCCCCACGCCTGGTCTCGTACTGCAGGGGATGCCTGCTGACCTGCATGACCTGAAGCATGGATTCCACATCGCCGACTGTCTGTTCCGGCATAAGATCAGCCAGTCTGCGGCCAGGCAGATCTTCTGCTTCAGTTCCAAGTCTTCTGGCTACCGTGGAATTGGCATGCAGAATCCTGCCCTGGGTATCCAGCAAAAGAGCTGACTCCTGAATGGCTTCCAACAGGGATCTCAAAAGCTTGGCCTGACTGGCAACGGTTTCCTCGGCCTGCTTCTGCCTGTTTATGTCCAGAATCACCCCTTCCAGATAGGCAGGCCTGCCATCCTCATCAGATACATTATGGATGCTTTCATATACCCAGCGCACCTCACCCTGTCTGCGCAAAATCCTGTATTCCCTGCTGGTGCTGTACCCGGTGAACTTCAATAAATCCTTCTGAGCAGAAGAAGAAAGGATATCCTGAAGATCCTCAGGAAGAACAATCTGCTCCCAGCTGATTTTATTGTCCAGAAAATCCTGCTCCTCATAGCCGGTGATGGCCTGGACCGCTCCCCGGATGTATACAGGAGTGCCGTCAAGGTGCATCCTGAATGAAATTCCGTACAGATTTCCGGTCAGGGAATCATATCGTTCCTCGCTTTCCTGAAGCTTTCTGAACAGCAGGGTCTGGGGTCTGTTAATGCCTGTGGCCACAATGGCCTTGTAAATCAGGTAAAACGAAACAATCTTCAGGAAATGGCCCACCAGGTTGGACAGCCCGTACACACTCACATAAAAGGTAAAGGCCAGTTCAGCCAGGGCTGTGGTCCCCAGGCTCACGATCATCAGACTGAAAACATGATGGTCAAAAAACTGCCTGCGCTTGAAAAGAACAACCATGGTCACCAGCAGAATCAGGATTATCAGGTATTCACTGCCCACTTTGAAAGCAGTCAGACCCTGGCCTTCCACAAAACAATCCGGAAAATTTCCGCTCAGGGTCATTATCAGAATGAGTGCTGTGGCCAGGATATAGCCTGAAGCCGGCAGTTTCAAAGAAAAATTCCTGCCCATAAACCAGGAAAAAATCAGAAGGGACAAAGCTTCCAGATACCTGGTGGCAATCCAGAGCTGGGTGGGCAGGTTGGGGCTGTCTGCCTGGAAAAAAGGCATGCCCTTGTAGCTCAGGGTATGCATGCCATCCAGGATGCCCACGCAAAGATAGGCCACTCCCAGCAAAGGGTAGGCACTGTATTCCACATTGTCCCGTGAATTCCAGGCCAGGATGAATACACAGAAGGCAATGGTGATGCTGAAAAGCTCTGACACTGTGTGAAAGAGCAGAAAATCCAGAGCACTCAAAAAAGCCAGGCCAGTCAGGATGAGCAGCCCGAGCAGCAAGGCGCTAAGAGTCTCCCGCCGGTGAGTAAAAGTCATTTATTATCTCCTGAGCCCTTGGATGCAGCAATTCAAAACATGCCGGACAGGCGGGGCGCTTCACGTTATCCTTTTTTTATAAAAGAATCCCTGCCGGGTGGCAAGCCTGGTAAAATGCTGCGTCTTAAGCTTTTTTTCTGGTTTTCAGCCCGGCCCCTGAGTACAGGCGGAAAAGGCAGCCCTTAACAGCATGGTTAATGAAATGCTTAAGAAAAAGTGCAGTTGACTCCAGATGAAAATTGGCTCAATTTGCTCAGGCAGAATTTTCATAATCACAATTTCATTTAGGAGGGTTTCCATGATGCGGATTACTGAAAAAAAGTTCACTGCCTGTATTTTTGCGGTTCTTTTGCTCTTCTGTTTGTCCGGCCAGGTCCTGGGCATGGAGATTAAACTGGCTCACGTGGTCAATGAACAGGATGGTTTCCACCTGGCAGCTGAAAAATTCAAGGAAATTGTGGAGGATCAGACTGATGGAGAAATTTCCATTTCCATCTATCCCAATGCCCAGCTTGGGGATGAGCGGACCCTGCTGGAAGGCATGCAGATGGGAACTGTGGATATGGGGATCATCACCAATGGTCCGGTGGCCAATTTTGTGGAAGAGATAGCCGTGTTTGAGCTGCCCTTTCTGTTTCCCAGCTCTGAGGCCGCCTATCAAGTCCTGGACGGACCTGTGGGCCAGGAACTGCTGGCAAAGCTTGAGGATGTGAATCTCAAAGGTCTGGCCTATGCTGAAAGAGGATTTCGCAACCTGACCAACTCAAAACGCCCTGTGCACAGCCCTGATGATGTAGACGGACTGAAAATCAGGGTGATGGAAAATCCAGTGTATATTGATACTTTCAAGGCCCTGGGGGCCAACGCCGTGCCCATGGCCTGGACCGAAGCCCTGACCGCCATGCGCCAGGGCACCATTGACGGCCAGGAAAATCCAATCAATGTCATTCATGCCTTCAAACTCTATGAACAGCAGGACCATCTCTCCCTGACCAGGCATACTTACGCTCCGGCCATTTTTGTCATGGGTCTTGGTAAATGGAACTCTTTGTCCCGGGATCAGCAGGAAATCTTTCTCCAGGCAGCCAGGGAGGCCGCAGAGTTTGAAAGAGAATTCAATGCTGAAATGCAGGCCAGACAGCTCAAAGATCTGGAGGAAGCAGGCATGCAGATAGTCAAGGACCCTGATCTTGCAGCCTTTCAGGAAAAGGTTGGGCCTGTATATGAAAAGTACAGCCCCAGATTCGGCCAGTACCTCCAGCGCATTCAGGATCAGCTGCAATAAAAAATGTCAGCCCTGCTCTCGAGAATCACCCGCGGCGTCAATGTCCTTTGTACAGGCATGGACGCCGCAGCAGGTCTTGCTGCTTTCTGCGCTCTGGTGGTCATGCTGGCGGCCATCAGCATGCAGATTTTTTTCCGTCTCTATCTGGATGCCCTGCCCTGGACAGAAGAACTGGCCAGATACATGCTGGTCTGGGTAACCTTTCTGGGCGCCACCTTGGCCTACCGCAGAGGACTGCATATCACTGTCAACTTTGTGGTGGATTTTTTGCCCGGGCCTGTTGCCAGATATCTGCGCCTGGCCGCTATTCTGGCTTCTCTTCTGTTTTTCGGGGTTATAATGTTTTACGCTGTGCGTTTTATGCAGTTTCAATCTGCCCAGCTGACTCCTTCTCTGCGAATCCCCATCTACCTGGTCTATGCTGTAATTCCTTTTTCACTGGGAGTAATGTTTATGCACAGCCTGCACGCTCTGCTTGTGGAAATAATTCCTGCTGCAGCTTCAGATTCCAGTGGTCCTGCCAGGCCTCAAGAACCTGAAAAAATTTCAGTGGGCCAGGATAATTAATATGGGCCTGACTCTGTTTATTATTTTTCTGCTCTTGATGTTTCTGGGCGTTCCCATAGCTCTGGCCATCGGCCTGGCTTCAGCAGCCATCCTGATACAGCAGGGCGTGCCTTTGACGCTGGTGGTCCAGAGAATGTTTTCCGGAGTGGATAATTTTTCCCTGATTGCCGTGCCTTTGTTTATTCTGGCCGGAGACATAATGGCCAGGGGCGAAATTTCGAAAAGACTGGTGGAATTTGCAGATGCCCTGCTGGGTTTCTTGAAAGGCGGGCTGTCCATTGTAGCTGTAGCGGCCGGGATGTTCTTTGCCGCCATTTCCGGTTCCGGGGCAGCCAGCACTGCAGCCATCGGATCATCTCTGGTCCCGGAACTGAAACGCAAGGGCTACTGCGAATCCAGTTCAGCCTCTCTGATCGCTGCAGCCGGGACCATCGGCGTGGTAATTCCACCCTCAGTGCCCATGATCATCTATGCGGTCATAGCCAGGGAATCCATAACCAGGCTGTTTCTCAACGGTTTTATTCCCGGCATCATCATGGGCCTGATCCTCATGCTCATTGCCATCAGACAGGCCTCTCAGAGAAATTATCCAAAAGGTTCACCCTTTTCAGTCCAGAACATCCTGCGCACTTTTTTCAGGGCTGTTTGGGGGATTCTGACCCCGGTCATCATTCTGGGCGGGATCTTTTCAGGCTGGTTTACCCCGTCTGAGGCTGCAGTGATCGCTGTCAACTACTCCCTGCTGGTCTCTTTGCTCATTTACCGGGACATGTCCTGGAAAGATATCTACCAAATCATGAACCGGTCCATAATGACCACCGGGGTAATCATGTTCATCATCGCCACCTCATCAGTACTCAGCTGGGTTCTGGCCAACTGGAGCATACCGGCCGCCATTGCCCAGTCCATGCTCAGCCTGTCCTCTAATCCTTATATGCTGATGTTTATCATCGCCTTGATAATCCTGGCCACCGGTGTCTTCGTGGAAACAGCCTCGGCCCTGATAATCCTGACTCCGGTCCTTTTGCCCCTGGTTGAGCAGCTGGGCATCAGCACCGTTCATTTCGGGCTGATTATGGTCATGGGCCTGGGCATAGGCATGATAACCCCTCCAGTAGCCATTAACCTGTACGTGGCTTCATCCATTACCGGCCTGTCCCTGGAAAACATTTCCCGTTCAGTAGTGCCTTATCTGCTGGGGCTTCTGCTGGTCTTTTTGGCCATGCTCTATCTGCCTCTGTTTGTACCTGTTATTTTCTGACCTTGCCTTTATTGAACACTTTGTGTTTGACGTGATGTGTTCAAGTTACCGGGCAAAGGGATTTTCTATGACCAGACCCTCAATGCGCCGTCCATGCTGCAGGTCTTCGCTGTAAAGGCGTGAGCAGCCCCTGTCCAGGGCAGCCGCTACAGCCAGCGCGTCATAAAATGAGAATCTGTACTCATCCTGAATGCTTAAAGCCCGAAGGCAGATCCGTTGACTGGGCATGATGGTCCATAATGGAAAAAGTACTGTTTGCAGGTATTTCTGCGTTTCAGCGAACACTTTGCGTTTGACGTGATCTGTTTAATTTGTGGGATAGATATGTAGTTTTCTGGATCGTAACAGTTTAGCCGTTTGCATGAGGCACGGGGACTGGCTCTCCCGTCACCC
>CAZHCY010000160.1:0-6232 GCA_964531185.1 uncultured Desulfovibrionales bacterium
AGAGCCCTTTATGATTCAGTCCGGTTCCGGACACTGCTGCTGCCAGGGGCAACTGGTAAAATCAGAGCACTTTTTTAAGTTTAAATCAATCATTTTTTGAGCTGATCCTCTGCTTACGGGATGATGCATGGTCTGCTGAATGCTTTGCGCCAGAATCAGTCCCCAGGGATAATTCTTCCGGCCTGAATCATCACCATTACTGCGGGGCCTGGGGAAACGCTGTCCTCCCACTTTTTCAAAACTAACTGCAAATCCACGGCCAATTTTCAGCATAAGCCCTGAAGCATCCGCACTGGGCTGGTTCAGCCGGGATTGCCCGGGTGCTCAATACTCTCCGGATGATTACAGCAATGCCCCATACAAACATCCTGGTAATTCCAATTACAAGCACGTCACCAGAAGCCGGGCCTTAACAGGGGATGAAATTCAGGACCTGGAGATTTTCAGCTTAAGCCTGATGCGCTTCCAGCAATCCAGACAATGCATGCGTTTAAAGCAGCCTGAAAAACCTGCGCCATCTGGTCAGCCCCTGTTCCGTCTCCAGCTCCAGTGGGTGATGCCCAGTTTTTTGATTTTATAGTTGAGCGCCCTGGGAGAAATTCCCAGTTCAGCAGCCGCTTTTTTCTGAATCCAGAGATTTCTTTCCAGGGCCTGCATAATCATCTGAAATTCAGACTCTTCAAGCTTGCGGTCAGAAGCGGGCTGCTCCTGCTCCGGCTTGACAGCCCGGGACGAATCAAGGTGAATGCTGCTCCTGGTAATCACCGGACCGCTTTCCAGAAGCACTGCCCTTTCTATGACATTGGCCAGCTCCCTGATATTGCCCGGCCAGGCATATTTCTTCAGCAGATTCAGGGCTAAAGGATGAAAATCCACAGGCTTTTTTTTGGCCTCCCTGCAGATGCGCTCCATGAGATATCCGGCCAGAGGTTCAATGCATTCCTGCCTCTGGCGCAGAGGCGGCAGATGGATGGCCAGGACATTAAGCCTGAAATAAAGGTCCTGTCTGAATAGATTCTGCCTGACCATTTCCGGAAGATCCTGATTGGTGGCAGCAATAATCCGGACATTGCTGTGAACGGTCCCGCTTCCGCCCAGGCGCTCGAAACTTTTCTCCTCCACCACCTGCAAAAGCTTGGACTGCAGAGCCGGGGTCATCTCCCCTATTTCATCCAGTAAAACAGTTCCCCCGTCAGCCTGCTCAATTCTGCCCCGTCTGGTCTTGACCGCCCCGGTAAAAGCCCCTTTTTCATGGCCGAAAAGCTCGCTTTCCAGCAAAGTTTCCGGAATATTGGCACAATTGATTTTGACAAAGGGCCTGGTTCTGCGCTCACTGTTGAAATGGACGGCCCCGGCCAGAAAACTCTTTCCAGTGCCGGTTTCTCCGGTGAGCAGAATATTGGAGTCAGAAGCGCTGTACCTGCGGACCAGCTCCATTACCGACTGCATGGCCGGACTCAAGGCAATGATCCGGTCCAGATCATACACAACATCCTGCTGCCGGCGCAGATAATCTATCTCATGCCTGAGCCTGGCTTTTTCCAGGGCCAGATCCACGGCCAGCCTGAGTTTTTCTCCAGAATAGGGTTTGGCGATAAAATCAAAGGCCCCGGCCCTGACCACCTGCACAATCCAGTCAGGATCCTCCTGCCGGCTGGTGACAATAATGGGTGCATCCCCCAGGTGGGTGGAAAGGGCCTGGAAAGCCTGCAGACCGCCTGACCCGTGGGAGTCAATGGCTATTATGCCCACATCAAAAATTTGCCTGGCAAGGGGTTCCCTGAATTCCTCAACAAAACTCAAGCTGAGCAGCTCATGCTCATGAGCCAGACTCTGCCTGATTGTTTCCTGATACTGGGCATTGTTTTCTATGGATATTATATTGGACATGTGTTTAAAAACTTTTTGTACCAGTCTGTCTGAACCGGAATTTTCACAGCCGGCCGGCCTTTCAGGGCTCCTGCTGAAGCAGATCTGTTTCCGGTTCATTTAAGAAACAGGCCAGGTGGTAACAGTTTAAACAATTGCATGGGGCACGGGGTCCGGCTCTGCCAGAGCCTGGTTTGCCTGATCTGTTTCCTGCAGCAGGAGACACAGGTCATGGGGGTCTATGCCTGTTTCCCTCAAAAAAGCTGCACTGTTATGCTTTTTATTATATGCTCACTTTAAAGCTTGAGCCCGGGATGCGCAAGGCTGAATCCGCACCTTAAAATATTTGTAACAGTTTAGCCGTTTGCATGAGGCCCAGGCACCGGTTCTCCCGGCGCTTGTTTTTCACTGTTTCCTGCCCTGGAGCCATCATCGCCGGGTGGTCTCCATCCGGTCTGCAAACAGCTGGCAGTGCTTTCACTAAACCTGGATAAGACATAAGCCCGGCTGATGACAGGCCCTGCCTGAAGCTCAAAATCCAGGCTTGCTTTTCACAAGTCTAATACTTATGTTTAAAAGTTCATCTCAAGATTAATGGCCAACTGAGAACTTTGACCCTTTTGAAGCAGACATTTTGCTTCTGCTTTGATCCGTTATAGCAGTTGTGCCAGAGGAACCTGCAAATGCCCAGTAAAAAACCGCACATATCCCTGCCTGCTGATCAGCTCATCAGACGGGTGTTGAACATGAGCCGGGAAAACTTTGATTCCTGGCCTGAATCGGTCCGCGACCTGGCCTTAAGTCTGGCTGGAGAACTTTTTCTTGTCAGATACAATCCCTTTATCAGCCATGAAATGGTCCAGAAGAGCGTCTGGTCCAGGCTGAACAATGAAAAGGCCTCCCTGTCTTCAGCTTATTTCCAGGAAATATCCAGCCGCCTGGAAAGCTACTGGCAGGAATTTATTCAGGATCTGGAATTCCAGGGACAGGTGATCAGAACCCTGAACAGGCACATGCCGGCCAGGAATATAGTTACCACTCCCAATACCATTATCGAATGCGCCACAGATGCCACTGACCTGCGCATGGAACTGCCCATGATGGTCCTGTTCCCAGAAAACACCGAAGAAATCCAAAGCATTGTCCAGACAGCCAATGAACTGAACTTTGCCGTGGTTCCCAGGGGGGGAGGTTCAGGGCTGACCGGCGGGGCGGTCCCGGCCATGAAGCGCACAGCCATCCTGAGCATGAGCCGGATGAAGGAAATCATCAGCATTGACCAGGACAAGCTCATCCTCTGCGCCCAGACCGGAGTGATCACCCTGGACGCCATCAAGGCCGCAGCCGGAGAAAACCTGCTCTTTACAGTGGATCCGGCTTCCAAGGCTGCATCCTCTCTGGGAGGAAATGTTTCTGAAAACGCGGGCGGTCCCTTTGCTTTTGAGTACGGCACCACCATTGACAATGTCCTGAGCTACAAAATGGTTCTGGCCGACGGCAGCCTCATTGAAGTCCAGCGAGTCAATCATCCCGGGCATAAAATCCTGGCTCATGAACAGGCTGTTTTTGAAATCCATGACAGTCAGGGAAGACTTTTGGACACCGTCACCCTGAGCGGAGCAGACATCAGATCCCCGGGGCTGGGCAAGGACGTGACCAACAAATACCTGGGCGGTCTGCCGGGCATCCAGAAAGAAGGGGTGGATGGAGTCATCACCGAGGCCTGCTTTACCCTGCACCCCAAAATGGCCCTGTCCAGGGTTCTCTGCCTGGAATTTTTCGGCCATTCCATGCATAACGCCATGCTGGTCATCAAGGATATAGTCAATCTCCGGGATGAAATCAGACAGGCCGGAGACCTGGTCAAGATTTCAGCCCTGGAGGAGTTCGGATCCAAGTATGTCCAGGCCATTGAGTATAACAAAAAGTCCAGTCAGTATGAAGGCGAACCCATATCTGTTCTCATTATCCAGCTGGACTCCAACCATGAACAGGCCCTGGACGATTCTGTGCACAGAATCGTGGACATTGCTTCAGCCTATGATCAGGTGGACGTGTTTGCTGCAGCTGATGAAAAAGAGGCTGAGCTGTTCTGGGAGGACAGGCACAAACTGTCAGCCATTACCAGACGGACCAGCGGATTCAAAATCAATGAAGACGTGGTCATCCCCCTGGATGTCATCCCGGAATTCTCAGACTTCATCGAGGAACTCAACCTGCATTACCTGGCCCTGGCCTACCGCAAGGCCCTGAACAAAGTGCTGGATCTGCCTGAAGTGGACCTGAATGACGAGTTCATTCATGTGGAACTGGAAGTGGCCATGAATATGCTCAAGAAAAAAATCACCAAAAACGAGCTGCCTGAAGAGATCTTTCATGTCCAGATCGGATTCTTTTTTCAGCATCTCAAGGGCAGATATCCTGATGCCAGGAATGAACTGGAAAAAATCCTGGAGCACATGAACAACACCAGGATCATAGTGGCCAATCACATGCATGCCGGGGACGGCAACTGCCACGTGAATATCCCTGTCAATTCCAATGATCCGGACATGATGCATCTGGCCGAAGAAGCAGCCGGAAAAGTATTTGACCGGGTGCTGGAGCTACGTGGCCAGGTATCTGGTGAGCACGGCATCGGCATCACCAAGATCGGCTTTCTCTCTCCGGAAAAAATCAGCGCTCTCAAGGAATACAAATCCAGGGTGGACCCCGGAAACGTGTTCAACCCTCAAAAACTGGTCCGCAGAGATCTGCCTGTGCACCCATACACCTTTTCCTTTAACCAGCTCATAGAAGACCTGGACAAAACAGGGCTGGAGGAAAAAGACAGGCTCATCAACCTGCTCAGAAGCATTCAGACCTGTTCCAGATGCGGCAAATGCAAACAGATCTGTCCCATGTATCTGCCTCAGAAGGGGCTGCTTTTTCACCCCAGAAACAAAAACATTGCCATGGGCGCCCTGATAGAGGCCCTTTACTATACCCAGCTGGTCCAGGGCGAACCCGACCCCGGGGTCATCAGCCATCTGCGCCGGATCATGGAGCATTGCACTGCCTGTGGCAAATGCACCACTGCCTGTCCGGTTAAAATTGAAAATGCAGGGGCAGCCCTGGAAATGCGTTCCTATCTGGACATTAACAAGGCCTCAGGCCATCCGGTCAAAAACAGGGTTCTCAAATACCTGAGCCAGGCCCCGGAAAAGAGAATCCCCAGAGCAGCCAGGGCAGCCGGCATTGGCCAGAGGATCCAGAACACCGCCCTGGGAGTTGTTCCTGCCTTCTGGCGCAGAAAACTGTCCAATCCCCTGTTCCGGGATAAATCGCCTAACACAGGCCTGGTCAATCTGTCTAATGCCCTGCATCTGGATAAGCAGAACATGTTTTCCCGCCAGGGGGCTGAATCCAGGCAGGCCGTACTTTATTTCCCTGGATGCGGAGGCGGGCTTTTTTTCAGAGACATCGGCCTGGCCAGCCTGGCCCTGCTGCTTAAATCCGGCCGAAGCGTGATTCTTCCGGAAAAACATCTCTGCTGCGGCTACCCCCTCCTGGCTTCAGGCTGCTCAGCCAGCTTTGAAAAGATCCAGGCTGACAACAAAAAGACCCTGCAGACCCAGCTGGGCAGGGCTGAAAACCGGGGCCTGGAACCGGAATTCATCCTCACCTCCTGCGGAACCTGCAAAGAGGGCATCAGCAAGTACCATCTCAAATCACTGGGCATGGAACTCAAACAGATGGATGTTGTCCAGTTTCTGCTTGAGAACCTGCCTGCTCATGCTCAGCCGCCCGGGGGCAGAATCCTGTATCACCCGGCCTGCCACACTGAATGGACCGGGGTGAATGCCCTCAAGGCCGGAGACATATACGCTTCCAGGCTGGGCGAATTTGCCGGAGCCGGAGTGGAAATCAGTCCCGGCTGCTGCGGTGAGTCAGGTCTGGGAGCCATGACCTCCCCGGAAATTTACAACCTGATCCGGGAAAGAAAACAGGAAATCCTGTCCAGACAGCTTCCAGGGTTTGAGGAGAATACTCCTCTGGTGGTGGGCTGTCCTTCCTGCAGAATCGGGGTGGCCAGAAGCGTAAACC
Source organism: uncultured Desulfovibrionales bacterium (assembly GCA_964531185.1). Classification (GTDB taxonomy): domain Bacteria; phylum Desulfobacterota; class Desulfovibrionia; order Desulfovibrionales; family Desulfonatronovibrionaceae; genus CAZHCY01. The sequence goes on from CAZHCY010000160.1 coordinate 5,956, forward strand.
AGCTGAAAAGCAAAATAAAAGTCATGCACACTGTGGAATACCTGGCCACAACCCTGCTTGGCGAAAAATGGAAGCCTCATCTGTTGAAACAGATCAGCAGGGCGCCCAGAAAAAACGGCCTGGTTCTGATTGAGTAAGCAGAGGGCATAGGGCAAAGGGAAGAAATGAGGAATGCAGAATGAGGAATGAGGAAGAGGCATAGAGCATAGGGCATGGAGCATGGAGAAAGAATGCTGGAATGCTGGAATACTGGGATTGGGAAAAAGAAGGCAGAAAT
>CAZHCY010000161.1:0-6114 GCA_964531185.1 uncultured Desulfovibrionales bacterium
GTGGGTGCCGGACGGAGGAAAGTCCGGGCTCCGCAGGGCAGGACGCTGGGTAACTCCCAGCGGGGGCGACCCCGGGAAAGTGCCACAGAAAACAGACCGCCCGGCACTTTCTTCATTCAGGATACTGAACCTAAAATTCACAAACCAGCGGATATGTTGTGAAAAAAGGCCTGAATAAAGAAAGTGCCGGGCAAGGGTGAAACGGTGGGGTAAGAGCCCACCAGTTATCGTGGCGACACGATAAGCTTGGCAAACCCCGTCCGAAGCAAGGCCAAATAGGAAGGCGCACTGGGCCGGCCCGGTCCATGCCTTCGGGTAGGCTGCTCAAGGCCTGAAGCAATTCAGGTCTCAGATGAATGACAATCGGTTCCCGGCCTTGGGCCGGAAACACACAGAACCCGGCTTACAGTCCAGCTCCAAATTACTCAGCATGAATACATGGGCCGTTATCCTTGCCGCCGGACAAAGCTCCAGAATGATCCAGAGCGGTCTAAGTGAAAAAAAGCAGTTTATTGAATTTCAGGGCGTACCTCTGTACTGGAAAAGCGTCCAGACATTCTCCCTTATACCCGATATTTCCGGAATCATCATTGCCTTTCCCGGGGAAGACTATGCAGGCTGTACTGAACAGCTGCACCAGCTGAAGAATCAGTTCATGCCGGGCATTCCGGTCAAATCAGTCCCTGGTGGAAAGCTTCGCCAGGATTCAGTCTTCAACTCTCTTCACCTTCTGCCTGAACAGTGTGAGCTTGTTTTCATTCATGATGCCGCCAGGCCTTTTTTTTCAGCCGGGCTGATTACTGAACTCCTTCAGGCCTTCCGCCCTGGCGCGGGCGGTGTCATCCCGGGCATACCCTGCCGGGATACCATCAAGGAAATCAAAAGTCATAAAGTTGTCCGAACCCTGAACAGAGATCACCTTTTTTTGATCCAGACCCCTCAGCTGTTCAACAGAAAAATACTGATTTCATCTCACCAGTTGGCCCAAAAAAGCGCCTTGACAGTCACTGATGACGCATCCATGGTGGAACAGGCAGGATATGAAGTGATCTGCATCAGGGGCTCAGAATCAAACCAGAAAATTACCACTGTGGAAGACCTGAAAATGCTTGAACATGATTCCCTGGACCAAACACCATGCACTGGCCTGGGCTATGACGTCCATCGATACGGAGGACCCAGGCCGTTGATAATCGGAGGCATCCCCATTGAAGGGGGGCCGGGGGTGTATGCCCATTCCGACGGAGACGTACTCCTGCATGCCCTGGTGGACGCAATCCTGGGCTGTCTGGGCAGAGGGGACATCGGCGACATGTTTCCTGATTCAGATCCAGAACTGGAAGACACCAGCAGTGCTGTTTTTCTGGCTGAAACCCTGCATCTGGCCATGCAGGACAATTTTTCTCTAAGTCATATTGATGCCACCATCATAACCCAGATTCCCAAAATTTCCCCTCACAAGGAAAGAATCAAATCCAACCTGGCCGGACTGACCGGTCTTGATCCCCGGCACATCAGCATCAAAGCCACCACAGAAGAAAAACTGGGCTTTACAGGATCAGGCCAGGGCATTAAGGCTGTGGCTCTGGTTACAGGAACCATAGCCTCAAAAACCAGATAAATCAGGCTCTGCTTCATCATCCCGGGGCCAGGCCGCATGGCTGCTCCGGCATACAAGAGACTTTTGCCATGCTTATTTACAACACATTGACCAGAACTAAACAGGAATTCATCCCTCTGGAGGGTAACCAGGTCAAAATGTATGTCTGCGGAATAACCACCTATGACTACTGTCACATAGGTCATGCCCGGTCCACGGTGGTTTTCGACGTCATGGCCAGGTATCTGCGCAGCCTTGGATACCAGCTGACTTTTGTCCGCAACTTCACTGACGTGGACGACAAAATCATCAACCGTTCCAGACAGGAAAATATTTCCACGGAACAGGTCTCTGAAAAATATATCCAGGCCTTTTATGAGGACATGGACCGGCTGAACGTGGCCAGGGCCGATATAGAGCCCAGAGCCACAGAACATATTCCAGAGATGATCCAGCTGGTGAAACTGCTCATTGAGCGGGATTTTGCCTATTCTGTCTCCTGCGGAGATGTCTATTTCCGGGTCCGGAAAATGGAGCATTACGGACGGCTTTCAGGAACTGACATCCGGGAATTGCGCTCAGGCAGCCGGGTGGCCTGCCAGGAAAACAAGGAAGACCCCCTGGATTTCGCGCTCTGGAAATCATCTGCACCTGATGAACCCGGCTGGGACAGCCCCTGGGGCAGAGGCAGACCAGGCTGGCATCTGGAATGCTCTGCCATGAGCAAAAAATATCTGGGTATTCCCTTTGATATTCACGGCGGAGGACAGGATCTGGCTTTTCCCCATCACGAGAATGAAATGGCCCAGAGTGAAGCAGCTTTTGGCAAACAATTTGTCAACTACTGGGTGCACAATGGATTTGTCCGGGTCAATTCTGAAAAAATGTCCAAATCCCTGGGTAATTTCATTACCATAAGGGACATCTTCAGCAAGGTTCACCCAGAGGTATTAAGATTTTTTCTTTTGACCAAGCACTACCGCAGCCCCCTGGATTACTCAACCCAATACCTTCTTGAGGCTGAAAAGGCTTTGAAAAAAATCTATCAGGCCATGGCTCATCTTGATGGGGAACTTACCAGGGACAAATGGTCCAAAGGACAGGAATTCCCTGAAATCAAGCAGGAAATTGAACAGCTGAGCCAGCAGTGGCAGCAGGCCATGGATGACGACTTCAATACTGCTGAAGCCCTGGGCAAGGTCTTCAGTCTGGTCCGGGTGATTAATAGAGTTCTCCAGGAAAAGAGCTTTCGCAAAAGTCTGGGCGCCAAAGAGCTCATGATTCAATTCAGGAAATTATTTGAGCAGTGGGGCGAGATTCTGGGCCTGTTTACCACTGAAGCCGGACTCTTCCTGAAGGAGCTCAAGGATATCCAGTGTCTGCGCAATCGAATTGATCCCCGGGAGATAGATAAACTGATCCAGCAGCGCCAGGAAGCCAGAAAAAACAAAGATTTTGCCCTGGCCGACCAGATACGGGACAACCTGGCCCAGATGGGCATTGAGGTCATGGACTCCCCAGCCGGCCCTGAATGGGACTTCAGCTGAGGAGTCTGGTTTAAACAGCTCTTTGTGTTCCAGCTTGGCTTTTTGTTTTGTTCCGGGGCTGTAAAAGATCCTGGCTCGTGTCTGGTGGCTGTCCGAACTTCATGACTGACTCCCTGATTTATCCAAAAGTTGCTGTGGGGCAACAGCTGAGTCACTGTCCATCAGTGGTAACTCTGGGGGTTTGCACCAATCTCAGCCATTATCCGGCCTGGAAAAGAGAACTGCTTTTCCTGGCTCCCAAAGTGTACTTCCCAACTTCCCTGTTTGCAGAAACCATCTCAGCCACAGGCAGAAGAATTTTTCCATCCGTGGAATGCTACAGATACGCCGGGGATAAAATCAAGCAGACAATCCTGTTTCAGATGCAGGGGCTGCCAGTGCCCAGGACCAGGTTTTATTTCGGAAAAAAGCAGAAAAAAAATATCATCTCAGATTTTTCCTATCCTTTCATTGCCAAAACTCCAAGAAATTCCTCCATGGGCAAAGGAGTCCAGCTCATCAATAATGACAGGGATCTGGAACAGTACCTGGAGTGCTCTCAGCCTGCCTATATTCAGGATTATCTTCCCGGATGCCGGGACTTCCGGGTTATCATGGCCGGGAATTGCATTGTCCATGCCTATGAACGGGTACCCGGCCAGGGGGAGTTCAGAGCAAATGTGGCCCTGGGCGGCAGCATAGTACTGGGCAAAGTACCGGAAAAGGTGCTGCAGCTGGCCCGCAGGACCGCCGGGCTTTGTTCTTTCAGCTATACAGGCCTGGACATCTGTGTGTATCAGGACCATTGTTACCTTCTGGAAGCCAACATGAAATTCGGACTGGAGGGATTTCACCAGGCCGGGCTTGATCTTCAAAAAATCCTGCGCAGTCTTATTGCCCGGGATGTCATATAACTTTCTGGTAGCAGCGGATAAAACATAGCCATTCTGGGGGTCTAAACGGCGATTGCTTGCGTCCCACGTATGGAGACTGTCCCCATGCCGGTTTCCGCGCCCCCTGAATGGTTGCGATAAAACAGCAGGCAAGGGTCCAAATGCCGGTCTCAAGCAGAGTCTTTCGGGCCGGATAACAATTAATCAGGCAAAAAAAACCTGGCCCGGACATCCTTTGGGGCTGCCCTGACGGCTGCGGATTGCGGGTAATGCCAGGGGCTGAAATCAGTACTGTTACGAATTATGGGGATGTTTTTTGATGAATCCTGTAATTCCCGACTTTTTGCAGGCAAATCAATAATCCCTGACAGCCAGACTTTCTTAGACTGATGAATAAAATCATCTGCTTGTTTTTGCCTTGTGGTTCTGCTACTGTTATTTTTAATCAGTTAACCTTAAGGCCCTTTGGCTGACCAGGACTTATAAAGCAGTCATTTCTTAAAAATAATCACCATCAACCCTTTGAATAATCATGTCCAACCAGATCACCAAAGCCAGAAAGAGCCTGAACAGTGTTTCTTCCATGCTCAAACAGGACAAAATTCTGCCTGCAGCCGTTGCTTTTCAGGATGGTTTATCCACTTACCTGAAAAGCAATCTGCTCAAAAATGAAAAAAAAGAATTTGCCGACCTTTTGGACAAAACTCTTTATCTGCTCAACGATCATCCCAAAATCCGGGAAAAATTCCCCATTCTCTTGATCCTTGAGCCAGGCAACGAAAAAAAGCTTCTGGGCGATATCCATGAGCTTGTAGCTGCTCTTCAGCAGGATATGACCCAAGGAGCCAGAGACTCCATGGAAGAGATCCGCCAAAAGCAGAGCCAGGCTCTGGACAAAGCCAGAGAGCATCTTAAGGAAAAAGACCTGGCCAGGGCTGATGCAATTTTTCGCAAGCTGGTAAGAGACCATGAACAGGATTTTGACCTGAAAATCAATATCACCGACCTGCTCCTGGATGCCCGGGAATACCAGAAGGCCCTGGATTACCTGAAGCTGGCCTATAAGGACAATCCCAGTTCCATCCATATTTACAACCGTCTGGGCATGGCCCTGAGAAAACTGGGTAAATTTCAGGATGCAGAAAAGGCATATCTTCAGGCAGTCAAAATCAACCCCAAGGACGAATACCTGCATTTCAATCTCGGCCGGCTGTATATTGACATGAAGTTATGGCAAAAAGCAGCTCATGCCGCGGAAATGGCCATGAAAATCAATCCCGGCTTTGATCAGGCCCGCAAAATGTATAAATTTACCCGGTCCAAGGCAGAACAGGACTTGCGTTGAGATCTTCCCGCCTGCTTCCAGACATTTCCCGGGCCAGCCTTGAACTTTTGCTCAGACCCCCGGTGGGCAGGCCCGTTGTTTCTGAAGACCTTTACCAGCCCACTTCCCTGCATCAGGATATTCAGCAGGCCTTTTGTCCTGAACAGCCACTGACTGATGAACTGATTGTCAACATTATCCTGAAATACTTTTACTGCTATGTGTATCCGGGCTCATCAGCCCAAAAAATTGCCCTGTCTCAGGTCTCCCTGCTCTTTGATGCCTTCGTGCACAGAAGACAGGGCAGTGAAGTGCTCAAAGGCAGAGAAGCTCTGCGCAGGGATCTCTTGAAATACGGGTTTGCCCTGGCCATGCTCGCAGATGTACCCAAAACAGCCCATATATTCAGAGAAATTGCCGGGAGAAAAATTCTCCCGCAGCAGTTTAACCACCGCTTCCAAGGCATTGACATAGGAGCCGGCACCGGAATTCTCATGCTTGCCCAGGCTGTAGCCGCCAGACGAAACAGCTTTCAGGACTTGATTATTACTGGTATTGAAAGGGAAACCAATACCTCTCTAAGGACCGCCGCCATAAGCAGCGAGCTGGGTACAGGGCTGCTGGTATCCCAAAACGCCGTCAAGCCGGAAACATATTCTTTTATTGACCACAAACCTGTCACTGTGATTACCAACGAGACCCTTCCCGGTACCTCAGCAAGACTCTGGAAGGAAGATTTCATTCTCATCAGCCAGACTCTGTTTCGCCATT
>CAZHCY010000162.1:0-6108 GCA_964531185.1 uncultured Desulfovibrionales bacterium
AAGCGGGTGACGGGGTGCCTGTCCCCTGCGCCCTTAAAAAGGGCTGAACTGTTACAATGAATCCTGTAATTCCCGACTTTTTGCAGGCAAACCTTAAGATATCCCATACCATGATCCGGCTGCTTGACAGTAGTTTTGACCGGAGAAATGAAAAAAGGCCCACCAGCGGCCGGGAAGCTGAACAATGCAGAAACCAGCGCTTTTGTTAAGCATGTATCAGACCATGCTGGATACCATGGGCCCCAGCAACTGGTGGCCGGGTGAAACTCCCTTTGAAGTGGCTGTTGGGGCCATTCTGACCCAGAACACCAGCTGGAAGAACGTGGAAAAGGCCATTTTCAACCTCAAGGCAGCCAGGCTGCTTGAACCGTCCAGGCTGTTTCTGCTCAGCCAGGATGAAATTGCCTCCTATATCCGTCCGGCAGGATATTACAGGGTTAAAGCATTGCGGCTCAAAAACTTCCTTTATTTTCTGAATCAGGAATGCGGGTTGAATTTTTCCTCTCTGGCCGGGATGGACTCTGCCCGGCTGCGGGAAAAACTGCTTGCCATAAAGGGCATAGGACCGGAAACTGCTGACAGCATCATGCTTTACGGTCTGAATAAAACCACGTTTGTCGTGGACGCTTATACCAGACGAATCTTCAACAGACACAGCCTTGTCCATGAAGATGTGGACTATCATGAACTCAAGGATATGTTTGAGTCCTGTCTGCCCGGGGATGCCGCCCTTTACGGGGAATACCACGCCCTGCTGGTCAGAGCCGGCAAACAGTGGTGCCGGAAAAAGAATCCCCTCTGCCTTCAATGCCCTTTGAACAGATATCTGGATTCATGACTATGTCCTCAGCACCTGCTCCCTTTTTCAAAATAAATCAGGCCAGAGCGTTTTATGTCTTTACAGCCTTGCTCCTGCTCCTGATGCCTGCCCCGGATGTTCAGGCCCGGGACGTGCAGTCAGAACTGGAAGAACAGAAGCAGGAACTGGAAACCAGGAAAGAAGAACTCAAAAGACTTACCAGACAGGAGCGGGAAATCTATTCAGAACTGGCGGATTCTGAAGACAGAATCAATGCTTGGACCCGGGAGATTGCCCAGCAGGAGAAAAAACTGCAGCAAATAAGGCAAAAGGAGGAAAAAATCGCTGGAGAATACCAGCAGCTGTCCAGGGAAAAAAAGGCCACCCAGAAAGAACTGTCCAACCTGCTGACCAATATGTGGCCTGTTTTTCTTAAGACTGAAGGGGAATCTCTGGCCAGGATTCTGGACTGGACCTCCCTGGACAGACAAATGAACTGGCTGGGAGCTGTTTATGAACAGGCCAGACAGGCTTATGCCCGTCTTGAAGCCCAGTCAGCTGAACTTGCCTCCGGGCTGGTCCGTTTGAATTCAGTCAAGGATGAATATCTTGCTGAAATGGAAAACATTAACCAGGCCAAGGACCGTCTTCTCAAGGAAAAACTGGATTTTCTGGAACAGCTTCAGCAGGTCAGAGCACAAAAACTGGCAGGACAAAAAGCAGTGGATGAGCTCCTTGAAATCATTGAATCTCTTGATTATCGTTTAAGGGACCTTGATGAGGATGAATTTGACAAACATAAAGGGCATTTGACCCGGCCGGCTAAAGGCCGGATAATCAGGGATTTCGCCCCCTCAGGCAATCCCCCAAGCAATGGCTTGAGTTTTGCATTGCCCCAGGGCGCCCCTGTAAAAGCCATTTCCTGGGGCAAAGTGGTACATAATGACACATTGCGCGGTTTCGGCAGAGTGGTTATACTTTTTCATGGACAGGATTACTACAGCCTGTATGCCTACCTGTCCCAGAGCAGTCTTAAGAGCGGACAGAAAGTGGAAAAGGGCGAAATCATAGGCAATGCCGGGTTTTATCCGGATATTGACAGCTATGGCCTTTATTTTGAATTGCGTTTGAGGCAGAAAGCCATTAATCCTGCTAAGTGGCTTGGTGATTCCTGAGGTTTCAGCTTAAGGACCGGCTTGCTGCCTGATTTTTATGCCTGCTGCCAGAGGTTTTTCCACCTGCCGGACTCTGCATGATTCAGCAGACCGCCTCAACCATTAACTTCCCAAAAATGTTTTCATCATCAGATCCAGACAAGTTGGAGGACATAATGCGCATCAATCATTTAACAGGGATCCTGGTGATCCTTCTGTTTATTACTATTACCCCCTGGACAGGCCAGGCCCGTGAAGACCAGCTGGACAGCCTGAAAAAATTCAGCCAGGTCATGCATCTCATAGAAGACAATTATGTTCATCAAAAGGACCGCGAGGACCTGCTCCAGGGAGCCATAGAAGGCATGCTTCAGCAGCTGGACCCTCATTCGTCCTATGTATCCATGGATGAACTTAAAATGATGCAGGATGAATTTTCCGGGGAATTCAGCGGGATCGGAATACAGATCGGCATGAGGGACAACCGGCTGGTGGTCATATCCCCCATTGAGGACTCCCCTGCAGACAGGGCCGGTCTTCAGCCCGGGGATATCATTCTGGAAGTGGACGCCAAATCCACCCAGGGCATGACCCTTACTGAAGCTGTTAAACTCATCAGAGGTCCCAAAGGCGAGCCAGTGGAACTGACCATTCTGTCCAAGGATGAAGAAAAACCCAGAAGGGTGGAAATCAAAAGAGACACCATCCCCATCCATTCAGTCAAGTCCATGGAACTGGAAGAGGGCTATATCCAGCTGAGAATCACTGACTTCAAGGGCAACACCACAGACGAACTGCTTGAAGCAGTCCAGGAATACAAAGATGACCATCAATTAAAGGGCATTATCCTGGACCTGAGAAACAATCCAGGCGGGCTGCTGGATCAGGCTGTATCCGTGGCCGATCTTTTCATGCGTCAGGGGCTCATTGTCTACACCAAGGCCAGGGATGAGAAGCAGCGCAGAGACTACAGTGCCAGAGACGAAGCAGAAGATGTCACAACTCCCATGGTGGTGCTCATCAACTCCGGCTCAGCCTCTGCCTCTGAGATTGTGGCCGGAGCCCTGCAGGACAACAACAGGGCCCTGGTTATAGGAGAGAACACCTTTGGCAAGGGATCAGTCCAGAGCATCATTCCCCTTTCCGATGGTTCCGCCATTAAACTGACCATTGCCCTTTACTACACTCCGGATGGACGATCCATTCAGGCTGAAGGCATTGCTCCGGACATCAGGATTCCTTTCCAAAAACCTTCTGAAGAAGAGGAAGATGAAGGGCTGCATCCCATACTCAGGGAATCTCAGATGGAAATGCATCTGAAAAATCCGGACAAGTCTGATGCCCGGGAAAAGGCATCCAGCCAGGAAGCCAGAGAATTCCTGGACATGGCCAACCATCTGCGCATGGGCCTGGAAAAACTCAAATAAGTTCCCAGAATCAAACAGCTACACTATAAGAATTAATCACTGGCCGCCCCAAAAAAGCAAACCAGGGAAAAACCCGCTCAAGCTGCACTCAAACAGGGATTCCGGAAAAAGCTGGCTTGCTTCTGGTTTCCGGTTCTATCCCTGCTGGCCCTGGTCATGACTCTGGTCATGGCTTTGGCCCTGCTTCCCTTTAATGATGTTCCGGACAAAGCCGGACATACAGCATACCCTGGAAAGCCGGCAGAGCCGGCTGACCAGGGCCTTACTGATTCTGCCTCTGCAGCGGTTTCCACAAAAAACAGCAAAAGCTTCATCTACGAAGAAAAGGTGGGGGCTGAGTTTGATCTCAGAGTCTGGGAGGCGGACATGGCTGTTTTGCAGACCATGTCCCTGATGGGATGTAATCAGGACCAGCTTCAGCATAAAAACATTGAAACCAGATTCTTCTACGGCACGCCTTATCACTTTCAGGAAATCACCATTTATATACGAAAGGACCCGCAAAAATTTGCTGACAGCCTCAGGCAGACCCTGAAACGGTTCATCTCCAATGCAGCCCTGTCAGGCACAGGCCGGCAGGACAAATGGATCATCAGCATCAACGGGCAAAAAACCCACCTCATCACCCTGCGCCGGATTCTTGAGAAGCCTCTGCCCGGCACAGGACGCCTGGCCATTGTCATGGATGATATGGGCGGCAGTCTAAAATTTGCCAGAAGTCTGGGCAGGCTGGATTACCCGGTGGTTTTTTCCATTCTTCCCTATCTGGAAAAAACCCGTCAGGTGGCTGATTTCGCCAGAGAACAGGGCATTGAAATCATGCTCCATCTGCCCATGGAGCCCAATACTTATTCCCAGGGAGTTGATCCAGGTCCCGGAACTCTGCTGACCAGCATGAACATCCGGGATATTCAAAGCATTGTCAGGCGCAATATCACCCAGGTGCCCGGAGCTGTAGGGGCTAATAATCACATGGGGTCCAGGTTCACCCAGGATGAACAGAGAATGGAAGCCGTGCTGCAAGTCCTGAAGGCCAACGATCTGTTCTTCCTGGACAGCCTGACCACAGCAAAAAGCGTGGCTGAAAAGACAGCTGAGAAGGTCAATCTGAATTTTCTCAAGCGCCACGTTTTCCTGGACAATGTCCTGGATCCAGAGGCCATTCTTTTTCAGCTTAGAAAGGCTGAAAACATTGCTGTCAAGCTGGGCATGGCCGTGGCCATAGGCCATCCTCACCCTGAAACCCTTCAGGCCCTTCAAAAATGGGAACAGCTCCGCAACAAAAAGGTCCAGGTGGTGGGCACTTCTGATTTTGTATCCACCCTTGACTATCAGACCGCATCCAAAAACATAACCAAGAACAACAACTGAACAGGAGTAGCCATGAGCGAGTACACATTGTCCATCATCAAGCCTGATGCCACACAAAGGAACCTGGATGGAGCCATCCTGAAAATGATTCAGGAAGCCGGGCTGGAAATTGTGGCCATGAAAAGGCTTCACCTGAGCAAGGCCCAGGCAGAAGGTTTTTATGCTGTGCACCAGGACAAGCCCTTTTTCAGCAGCCTGACCAGTTTCATGAGTTCAGGCCCGGTAGTTGTCAGTGTACTGAAGGCAGACAATGCCATAGCCCTTTACCGCAAGGTCATGGGCGCCACCAACCCAGAAGCAGCTGAACAGGGCACCATCCGCAAGTCCTTTGCCCTGGATATTGAAAAAAATTCAGTACATGGATCAGACAGCCCTGAAAACGCGGCTGTGGAAATCAGCTACTTCTTCAGCAAACTGGAAATTCTGGGCTGATGGCTGACAGAATTGGATTCATAGGCACCGGCAACATGGGCGGGGCAATGATTTCCGGTCTTGCCTCCATCCCGGGGCTGACCATGTGCGGCTTTGATCCGGACAGGGAAAGACTGGAGGCCATGCACAGAGAGCATGGCCTCCAGCCCCTGGACAGCCCTCTGGAAGTGGTCAGGGAAAGCGATTATGCTTTTTATGCTGTCAAACCCTCTCTCATGGAATCACTCATCAAAGAAACCCTTCCCGGGCTTGATTCCTCAACCTGCCTGGTCTCCATTGCAGCCGGAATCAGACTGGCCAGACTCATATCCTGGTCTGAAAACAGATGTCCTGTGGCCAGGATCATGCCCAATACCCCTGCTCTGGTGGACAGGGGCGTGTTTGCCCTGTGTCTGGAACACACCCTTCTTAGCCGGAAGCACCGGGAATTCCTGAAAAAAACCATGGAGCATCTGGGGCTCGCCCATGTGCTGCCGGAAAAATCATTTGACCTGTTTACAGCTTTGATTGGCTCTGGACCGGCCTATGTCTTCTATTTCATGGAAAGCATGGTGGAGGCCGGAGTGCTCCTGGGCATGGACAGAAACCAGGCCTCTGGCATGGTTAAGGAGCTTTTTGCCGGCGCAGCCCATATGAGCATTGAGCTGGATATCCACCTGGCCATGCTCAGGGAAATGGTCAGCTCTCCAGGGGGAACCACGGTCCAGGGCTTGAAAGTACTGGAAGAAAAGGCGGTCAAGGCAGCCATTATGCAGGCTGTGGAAAAGGCTGCTGAAAAAAGCCGCCTGCTTGGGGAGTAATTCGCTGTCCAGGAAAAGAACCTGGCCATGTCCGGACAGACGGGGCAGTTCAGGCACTGGCAGGGCAGGCCTTAAGAATTGTACCACAGTTTAGCCGTTTGCATAAGGCACAGGGACTGGTTCTC
>CAZHCY010000163.1:0-6082 GCA_964531185.1 uncultured Desulfovibrionales bacterium
TCCTCGTGTCTTGCTCTGCGACTCAAGGCCTGCTTCAGGCCGGGCGTGAGATACTTTTTTTCTTTTCCAGGGAGTACGCTTTAACCGGATGAACCCTGTTTTTGTCTTATCCACTGCGTGCCAGCATGCTCCACCAGTACATGAGAGGCCCCAGGGGGGCGGCCCTGGACTGGCTGATCCAGTAAAGCTCATGGGAATAGACCGCCAGATAGTTATGGCCGGGATATGAGCGAAAAAGGATTTCATCGAGTTCCTGGGTGGTTGCCGGTGGAAGCAGGTCCGGCACCAGGGCCTCAACTGCGTCAAAGGTTTCGTTTATATAGCTTAGGCTGTCAGTTCGGGCCAAAGTCAGGCTGTTGCCCACAGAGCTCTCCAGGCTGTTGCCCGGGGTGAGCAGATACTCATTGTCAGGTTTGGCCTGCAGGTATGTATCCATAAAGGCCAGGATCCATTTAAAAGACAAATCTATGGCCGGATCGCTTAAGTAGTGCTTATGGCTGTCCAGGCTGACCAGAAAGGCATCTCCCGGCTTCTGGTTCAGGGCTCTTTCCACGGCCTGAATGTCTGCAACAGGGTCAAACAGAGAAGACACCGCCATATAGGGTATGTGGGCCTGCCGGGCACCCTGGGCGCTGATGCCAAGTACCGGGAAGGGAATGCCCCTGGTGCCCATGTAGGGGACAATACCGGCTGCGGCTGAAATCCTGGGATCAAGAGCTGTCTGTCTGGTGCTCCAATGGTCAGGGCCGATGATCCAGGCCCCGGTCAGGCTGAACATGGCCAGCCCGCCAATGCTTGCCCCAACCCCGCCAATACGGACCGGATCAATGATCTCCCGGGCCGGATGGTTTTTCAGCATATAGTCAATGGTCCTGCTTATGGCCAGAGGCCTCAGGCTGAACTGCTCGATTCTGGTCAGATCAAGCAGGGACGGAAAAGGAAACCGGCCGTCGCCGTGAAACAGGGCAGCTGCCACATAACCGGACCGGGCCAGTTCAAAGATTCTTTTGTCCAGAGGATCCATGAGCAGGCCGTGGGAGATGACCACCAGAGGAAAGGGCTGGTCATGGCTGAAATAATACTTACCGTTTCCGGGGCGCATGGCCGGGATGACCAGGTCGGTTCCGGGGACTGCATAGTCTGGATGGGGATTGTCTGTTGCTGAAGGATAACAGACAAGCAGGGTGTAGGGAATGCTGCTGCCGGCTTCCCGTCCGTAAAGGCCGGCATCTTCAGGCACCTCAAGGTTGAACCGGGGAGCGTCCTGGTTAAGTATCTGGCTGATATACAAGGCACCTGAAGATGAAACCGCGCCAAAGCGGTATTCATCCAGACTGTGACCAGCAGTCTGGGCCTGCTTCAGCCTGGCCGGATCAATTTCCAGGTTGTCACAGGCAGGGGTCCAGTTCTGAGCATATGCAGCCGGGCCGGTGTAAGATGAAAAAATGAGCAGCAGCACAAGCATCGCCCGGATGATTATGCCTGGCTGCTTTTTTTTCAAAGCAGGGTGCAATCCGGATAATGAACTGGAGGGGATCTGCCGCAATATCCTTCCGGGGACAATCCATAAGACTTCTTTCCAGAACTGTTTAGACTTGCCCCTTTGCTGGCTGCTCATGGTCTATCCTTCCGTCGCGCATGTTTATGATTCTGTCGGTCATGGCTGCCATCAGAGGATTGTGCGTGGCCAGAACCAGCACAGCGCCCCTTTTTCTGCAGGCCTTAACCAGCAGATTCATGATTTTTTCCCCTGTCCTGCTGTCAATGCTTCCGGTGGGTTCATCAGCAAGGATTATCAAAGGATCATTAATCAAAGCCCTGGCAATGGCTGCCCTCTGGCGTTCACCTCCGGAAACCGCATCCGGATAAAAGCCAGCCCTGTGTTCTATCTCAGTGTGTTTCAACAGTTCCTTGACCTTTTTCTGTCTTTTGTCACCGGGTGTTTTCAGGGCATACATGGGCAGTTCAATGTTTTCAGCCAGGGTCAAAGACGGGATCAGGTGATGGAACTGAAAAATAAAGCCCACTCTGGTGGATCTGTAGGCTGCCCAGGGCTTTAATCCGGCCAGAGGGGCGCTGTCTATTAAAATTGTCCCTGCATCAGGCTCATCCAGAGCGCCCAGAAGATTGAGCATGGTGGATTTCCCGCATCCGGAAGGCCCGGTCAAAGCCACTGCTTCACCCCGGTCTATGCGCAGGGAAATATTATCCAGGGCTTTTACAGTTTTTCTGTCGTAATATTTACAAACGTCTTTAAGAGTGATCATATAAAAATCGGTATCTAAGATTCCTGAAGATCAAGCCAATTCAGGGGCGGGAACATTACGCGCTTCTGAAAACCAGATAGGGGACAGTCCCCGTGCCAAGCCATAATAACCCCCCTTTTAACCCAAAAAAAGATGTGACAAACATATCAATTTTTTCAGTTGTCAGAAACGCTTAAGGCTCCCTTTAGGGGCAGTATGCTGGCTGCTGGCTATTCATAGCGCAAAGCTCCAGCCGGGGTGACCCTGTTGATGATCAGGGCTGGATACAGGGATGAGACAACACCCAGAAGCAGGGCCAGGCCGCAGGAGAGTATGGCCAGGTTCCAGGAGATGCCGGCCGGGATCAGCCCAAGGCCAAGAGTTCTTGATCCCTGGAGCACACTCAGGCTGACGCCGGCTGCTGCAGCACCCGCAATGGTCCCAGCAAGGCACAGGATCAAAGATTCATAAAGGATGGTTCTGTAGATCATCAGCCTGCTCCAGCCTATGGCCATGAGTATGCCCAGTTCTTTTATTCTTTCAGAGATGGACATGATCAGGGTGTTCATGACCACCAGACAGCAGGTTAAAAAAGATACCGTGGACAAAATCCAGGTAAAAAGCTCCACTGAGTCAAAAAAGCGGATCTCACCCACAAAATCCTTGCCTGTGGAGGCATAAAGATGCGGAAACAGAGAGTTCAACTCCTGAATGGCCTGGTATGGGTCAGTGGCCGGAGATATTTCAGTCAGGATCATGTTTACGCTGTTGTCCCGGTTGAGGAGTTTTTTTGCTGTGCTGAGATCCATGAGGGCGGCGCCGTCAGCCATGGGATAGCCGAAGGAGAACAGCCCGGTGATGGTAAACATGTTGCGATCATTGAGCACCATCTTGTTCCCGGTGGAATAGCCGAGCTCAGCCGCACCCAGATAACCCAGGACCATTTCCTGTTTTTGCGGAGAAAACCATTCGCCTTCAAGCAGGGAGACTCTGGAAGCCAGGCTTTCTGCGGAGGAAACGCCAAGAATAAGGAAGTATGGAGCCCAGCTGGTCTGCAAAAAACCCATGATAACAGATGATGTGGATTTTATGGAATCCAGGGCACTGATTTTCTGAAGATCAGCAGCTGATATCCTGGATGTCATGGGAGTAGTGGCAGTGCGGGACTGAATCATGACATCTGAACCTGTGTCAGCAATGATTTCATCCAGCTGATTTCTGAAATTGGAAGTTACGGAAACACTAGCCATGAGAACCGACATGCCGGCGGCCACCCCAATAAAGGTAAGCAGGTTTCTCAGTCTGCTTCTGAAAAGATTGCGCAGAGCAAGACCAAACATTCAGGGCTGGTGGGTTTTCAGGTTTAGTTTTTCATGAAAACCGTGTTCCAGAAAAGCCTGGTATTTTTCTTCAGGCAGGGCTTGGCGCAGCAGCTCCATGGCCTGCTGCCGGTATTTTTCAACCTGTTTAAGGTATTGCGGATCAAAGATGTGCAGACCTTGCTTCACTGCTTTGTTTTTGAGGATTTTCTGCTGGTTTTCCAGATAGGCAACAACTGATAAGACTTCCTGTGTTTCCTGCTCATTCAGTTCCAGGGATAAGGTGATTTCCTGAATGAGATTTTCATGGGCTTTCTGTCTATGTTCCTGCATCATTTTCAAGAAGCTGGAAAGCTGGTCTTGGGGTGCCCGGGCTGAGGAATCAGCCAGCTTTTGCTGGTGTTCATGCCTGATCCGGGCAATGCGGGATTCACAGTCATCCTGGACCTGTTCAAGGCGAGAGGAAAAATTTGATTTTTCCTGGGCCAGAGTTTTCTGCAGATGCCTTGATTCCTGATAAAAATAAACAGAAGTTCCCAGAAAAGCTATAAGGGCAATTATGATCAAAGTATTTTTCAAGGCTTTATTCCCTAACCGTTCAAACGGACTAAACTGAGGGCCGGGGCAGTCTTTTGGACCCAGTGTAATCAGGTGCTGCCATAAGACAGAATTGCCAGATTTGCCTTTGCTCTTTATTGTCAGTCATGCAGCTGCCTCAGGATGAATCCTCCCGGGGCAGCAGTCTGATCTTTAGTTTACCATGAAATAGGACAGCCAGTAGTTGGGAAAGCCAACGCTCATCATGTAGGTGTCCTGAGCTTCCCCGGCCTCATGGTAGAAAACATCCATGTTGTAGTTGGTTATACTGGAAACCGGGGCCTGCTTCTGGGTAAAGTCAACAAAAATATAGCCCCAGCCTAGGTCTCCCATGGCCCACTTGACCACATCAGCGTCGCCCAGATTCATTTCAGCCAGTTGATTGGGGGTATAAGCCTGGACACTGTAACCCAGGTCGCTTACGGAAAACAGTTGCATCATTGACATGAACAGCTGGGACAGGCTCTCAGCCTGGGAAGCGCTGAACTGATTCTGGTCAAACTTGACAAGCACAAAATCGGTATCAGATCCATCTGATACTCCCATGAGCATTGGCCAGCCTGAAGCTGAAACTGAAGAAGCTGTTCCAAGCATGAAAAACATGGCCAGTGCTGCAGCAAAAAGTTTAAGGTTTTTCATGGTTCTCCTCCTGAAAGGTTATGGGATTATAAGTGTAAGCACAGCTTAGCCCTTTTTAAGGAAAGCAGGGCACCCCAGGGTCTGTTTTTTTGGTTGTTGCAGGAAACAGACTTGGAAAAACAAGCCCTGAGAGGGCCAGTCCCTGTACCTTATGCAAATGGCTACTCTGTTAACATTTTTTGTATAATTTGATTATTTCCCAGTAAAACAAAGATAGCAAGTATTTTGTTAAAAAAATATGGATTTTCATAATGTTTTAAAATAGCCCAGAAAAGACAATTCAACTGTTAAAAAACTCATGAAAATACTCAAAGCAGGGTTTTTATCTTCCAGGCTCGCCCTGGGCCGTGATGTGAAGAAAATCGCTTCCAACAGCGGCTGGCTGGTGCTGGACAGACTGGTCCGTTTGGGCGGAGGACTGGTCTTGAGTGTAATTCTGGCCAGATATCTGGGGCCGGACAAGTTCGGCATCCTGAGCTATGCTCTGTCGGTGGTGGCTTTTTTGGGGGCTTTTGTATACCTTGGCCTGAGCGGCCTGGTGGTCAGGGAGGTTGTGCAGAAGCCAGGTGAAAATCATCTGACTCTGGGGGCTACCTTTGGACTGAAAAGTGCCGGGGCATTGCTGGCCTACTTTATTGTGCTTGGCCTGGCATTTTTAAGCAAGGGCTCAAAGCTTGAGTTTTTGACGTTGCTGATTGTCGGTCTGGCTTTGTTTTTCAGGCCTTTTGACACCATTGACTTCTGGTTTCAGTCCAGAGTCCAGTCCAGATTTACTGTACTGGCCAGGATAAGCGGATTTGTCCTCTCCGCCCTGGTCAAGGTCGGACTGGTGGCGGGAGGTGCAGGACTTGTCCCGCTGGCCATGGCCGGCAGTCTGGAATTTTTTCTGAGCGCCTGTTTTCTGGTCCTGGTTTACAGGCTTCAAGGAAACTCCATCCTGAAATGGAAGTTCAGCCTGAAAAGAGCAGGGCAGCTCCTCGGCCGGTCCTGGATTCTTCTTTTATCCGGCTTTCTGGGCCTTGTGTATCTCAAGGTGGATCAGATCATGCTGCGCTGGCTCAAAGGACCTGAAGAGGTGGGGATTTACTCGGTGGCATCCATGCTGTCCGAAGCCTGGTACTTTATTCCTGCGGTGATAGCTTTGTCCTTTTACCCCCGGCTTATAGAACTTAAAAAGGAAGGCCGGCCCCAATTCGACCCGGCCCTTCACGGCCTGCTGGACCGTCTGTCCTCCATTGCACTGGTGGTGCATGGTCTGGTTACCTCTGCCGCCCCTGTCGT
>CAZHCY010000164.1:0-6068 GCA_964531185.1 uncultured Desulfovibrionales bacterium
TCAGCTTCAACAGCCTGATTTCTTTATCTTTACCTTTAACTTTTAACTCTCAAGTCCTGAAAAACATGCCTTAGATGGTTTCTTGGGTAACCATTCAGGGGGCGCGGAAACCGGCATGGGGACAGTCCCCATATCAGGGACGCAATCAATCGTCATTTAGATCCCCTGAATGGCTGCGCTTACGCAGCATCTGCCAAAGGCACTGTGTTTACCTCATTCAGCAGGCTCTTGTCTGCAGTTTTCCCCAAATACTGCGGCTTAGATGAACTCCGTTAACAGGGAAGCCTGCAAAGCTGTGGACAAAGGCCATGAATTTAGGCAGGAAGATTGAAACAGCATGGTGAGCAAATCTTGATTTTGGGCCGCACAGGACTCATGCACGCAGTCTTGCCATCCCATGTGCCCTCAACCAGGCCACTCAAAGCATCCTGCCCAAAGCAACCACAGCCGCCATCACTATTTCTGCCAATATTAAGCTTTTGAAAACTCATTCCAAAGCAGGTTAATGTACAGTCAGATGCAGGGTTCCCCGCTCTTTTCAAATCTTAACCAGCACCAGGGCCAATTGATTGCCCACAGTATCAGCACTTGCTTACTGGAGAAACTTACCGGCTTAAACTGTATTGTGCGCAATAAATGGTGCTGTGTAACAGTTCAGCCATTTGCATGAGGCACGGCTTCCTGCCCGGAGGCGGCGCCCGGAGGGGGACCGGCTCACCAAGGGCCTGTTTTTTCCAAGTCTGTTTCTTACATAAATAAAAAACAGGCGCTGGTTTGCCCTGCTCTCCTTAAAAAGGGCTGAACTGTTACTGAACAAGAAATATCGCAGCAGTTTATTCAGATATTTATGTAAACTTTTTAAGTCTTACGCAAGGAGCCAGTCATGTCAAACAATTACAAAGGCTTAGCAGTATCTCCAGGCACAGGAATTGCGGTTGCCTTTTGTCTGGAAGGCCTGGATTTTGTAAGCAGCGGGCAAACCATTCAATCTGATCCTGCCGGCCATGAGATAGCCAGACTTGAAACAGCCTGCGCGGATGTGGCCCGGGCACTTGAAGAAACCCGGCCTGATGCAGCATTCCAAAGCTTAATGCGCATGCTTTCCGAGCCGTTATTTCGCGGCAGTATTATTGACCGCATCAAATCAGGCAGAACCGCCATGGACGCGGTTATTGAAACCGTAAATGACCTGAAAGCAATTTTCGGAGAATCGCCTGATCCCCTCCTTCGTGAACGCGCGGACCACGCAGAAGAGGTGGGACGTCTTGTGCTCAGAAGCCTGCACGGATGGCCCCTGCCCATTTTTGAACCTGAAAATCCGGTCATTATCATTACTGAAGAAATGAGCGCCTTTGATGCTGCCAGGCTCAATCCGCGCATTGTTTCCGGGGTGATCTGTTCCCGCGGAGGACTGACCAGTCATTTCGCCATCATTGCCAAGCAGATCGGGATCCCGGTGGTCTCTGGAATTCCCCGGGTCATGGACTGTTTCCGGCACGGTGAGTTATGTATCTGCGACGGCAGCAGAGGCATAGCCATTGCTTCACCGGACACAGAAACCCTGGATGCTGCCAGATCCTGCCGGGCTGTTGAGGATTCCCAGGCAGCCCAGCTTGGCAGATTGTCCAGGGTCAGGCCAACCACCCTGGACGGAACACCGGTAAACCTGTGGGCCAATATTGCCGGACCCGGAGATGTACAGGCTGTTCTGGATGCGGGCGGGGCCGGAGTGGGCATGTTTCGGACGGAATTTATCTTCATGGGGGACGAACCTCCTTCCCAGGAAAGACAGGCACTGATCTATGCCGATATTCTCAGCAGGACTCCTGGTCCGGTGGTCATGCGCACCCTGGAGGCAGGCGGGGACAAAATCATACCCTATCTGGCAGGAGAACCAGAGGAAAACCCTAATCTGGGCTGGCAGGGCCTGCGCATGTGTCTGGACACTCCGGATATTTTTCTTACCCAGCTTAAGGCCATGATCAGGGCATCTGGCGAGGGGGATTTATGGATCATGTTTCCCTTTGTCTCTGCCCGCTGGGAACTTGATCTCTGCCGCAAGATGGTGGCCCGGGCGGACGACGCTGTCCGCCGCAGCGGGGTAATGCCTGGTCCTTATAAAGTCGGAGTAATGGTTGAGATTCCATCGGCTGTAATCATGGCTGGAGAATATCTGCGCGGTTTTGACTTCTGCGCGGTGGGAACCAATGATCTCACCCAGTTCACCCTGGCTGCCGACAGAATGAATCCCAAAGTTTCCAGGTGGTATGATCCTTTTCATCCGGCTGTTCTGCGCCTTATAGCCATGACTGCCAGGGCGGCCCGGAATATCCCCATGCCCATCGGCATGTGCGGAGATATGGCCGGGAACCCTCTGTCCATACCCTTTCTTCTGGGACTGGGTTTTACCTACCTCTCTGTTGCAGCCCCGAGCATCCCTGAAGTGAAAAAAACCATCCTCCCTGTGGACATGGCTAAATCCAGGAATCTGGCCGGCAAAGTTCTGGAACTGGAAGACTCTGAGTCCATCCTTTCCTGTCTTCAGGACTGGAGTAGAAGCCAGGCATGAGTTTAAGTCTTTGGCAGCGGCCCTGACCATGGCCCTGGGCCACAAGAAAAATATTGCTATTATTTTCCAATGCTGGTTAGTCAGCAACTTGGGCAAATATTTCATTTATTTATCTGTGCATCCATGAGACAACCATGGGGTGTATTACCTGTTTGTAAATGATACAGACTCAGGTTTGCCTTGAACATAAAAAACAGGTTTATCCACCCAGGGGACAGTCCCGAAGCCAGGGACAGTCCCCGTGCCTGACCTGAATTTCCTGATTTATCTCGAAATTTACAAACAGGTAATGTTCACCAACCATGACAATACTGAATTTTTGTGAAGACCGGATTCAGACCACCCATGGCAGACTCTGGCCCTGTGTCTTTGGAGTGGATAGATCAGGCCTTCACCTGCCGGGGGTGCACAGGGGACCGGGGCTGCTCAGGAAATGATAAACCCACCTGGATATGCATGCGAGATTTCTTTGATCTGAAAAACAATGGAACCAGTGCTGCCACGGAAATTGCCGCCGGAGGGACCACCTTTCTGTCCTCCATGTATATTATCCTGGTCAACCCGGCCATTCTCAGCCAGGCCGGGCTGCCCCCGGCCGCGGTTCTGACGTCCACAGTTCTGGTTTCAGCTTTCAGCAGCATTCTGATGGGCCTTTACAGCAACAACCCGTTGCTGATTGCTCCGGGCATGAGCCTGAATCATCTGTTTGTGGCCGCAGTGGTCCGCTCCGAGACCATGACTTACCAGACTGCTCTTGGCTGCGTGTTCTGGGCCGGGATCGCCTTTCTGGCCCTGCTGATCTGCGACCCCGGCCATCGCCTGCTCTCCGGGGTGCCGCGGATGCTGCGGTTCGGCATGGCCGGCGGGATTGGACTGTTCATTGCCTCGCTGGGCTTTCAGTCCGCCGGTTTTATCATCATCGAGGAACCAGGCCGTCTGGCCATGGGCTATCTGGATGCCTCCACTGTGACGTTTTTGGCCGGTTTGGCCTTCACTGCCGCTCTGGTGGCCCGCAAGCTGCCCTGCGCCTTTATCCTGGGTGTCCTGGTCACGACTCTGATGACCTGGCCCATTGGCCGGCTCTGGGGTCAGACAGGGGGAAGCGCGGAACCCGCTGCGCCCCTTGTGTTCTGGCAGGGCTGGTGGGCCTGGCCGGATCTGGGCCTGATCCTGGAGATGGACCTGATGAGCCCCCTGTTGCCCATGCACTGGCCGTTCATTTTCGTGCTGGTCTTTTCCTGCTTTTTTGACAGCTTTTCCACCTGTGCCGGCGTTGGAGAGGCCGGAGACCTGGTGGATGAAAAAGGCGAGCCCAGAGACCTGGAGCGCAGCCTGAAGGTAAATGCGGCCAGTGTCGCCATGTCCGGGCTGTTGGGAGTCAGCCCGGCCAACGTCTACATTGAATCCTCCACCGGGGTCCGGTCCGGTGGACGGACCGGACTGACTGCTGTGACAGCCGGACTGCTTTTTCTGCCTTTTTTGTTCCTGTGGCCGCTGCTCTCCCTGGTGCCGGCTCTGGCTACGGCCCCGGTGATGGTTTTAGCCGGAATCTTCATGCTCAAGCCGCTGATCTACGTTCGCTGGGAGCGTTTTGATGAAGCTGCACCTTTTTTCATGGCCATGATCACCATGCCGCTGACGAGTTCCATAACCCAGGGGGCTATTTGGGGAATTCTGAGCTGGATAGTGGTCAAGGCTTCCTGCGGAAAATTCAGGCATATTTCCAGGGTCCTTCTGCTCCTGGGACTTGCTGCCCTGGTTCTGCTGTTTCAATCTGAACCTTTTCGTCATTGATCATCTGACCTTGAGGGTTAAAAGTTAAAGGTAAAGATAAAGAAGTCAGGCTCTTGAAGCTGATAATGATGCGGACATTCAGGGTTCTGGAAATTGTCAGTAAATACAATACGTTGACAGAGAATTTTTGACTGTCAAGATCAGACCTTAGTCGTATCAAAACATCAAGGAGAAGGTAAGCCTGCATGATGGGCTTGTTCCGTAAAAAAGGCACTTATTCAGAACAGGCCCGGTTTCTGGAAGAGTATCTGCGCACTTACAGGGAACATACAGATCTGCCCTTAAACCTGCGAGTGTCGGAACTGGAACCCGTGCACTGCAGTTTCTGCTCCAGCCTGCATCGGCGTGCCCTGGCCCGGGAGCCGGACGTGTCTGCGTTTCTCTACGCAGCCCTGCGCCTGCCGGACTGCATCAGTCGCACCAGCCGGATTCTGCTGGGCCCTGCTGAAGATGTGTTTGCCAGAGCCGGATTTCCTGGCGTGGGGGACTGGATCCAGGTAAAGTCCCGGGCCAGACGCCGCAGATATCATTATGACGGGGATCAGACTCTGGCCGTATTTGTGACCAGTGTTACGGACCTGGATGACGTGATTCCTTCTCTGTGCGCTTTTCAGATGGAATGGAACAAGATGCACAAACTGCTGAACGCGGCTTCCACGAATTTTTCCCTGGGCCTGTCCCTGGCTGCCGGACAGATCAGGGCATCAGAGGCAGGGCGGGAAATCCGGCATTGTCTGGGGCTTGGTCGGGCGGACTGGGAACTCCTGACCCAGGTCTGGTCAGAGGACTGGGACAGGAAGTGGCTGGATATGGCTGCAGGGCCCCTGGATCTGGTTATTTCCCGGCTGTCCCTGAGTGCCGGGCATTTTGAAAGTGCAGCCGGTCAGTGGTGGGACATGGTTTCAAGCCGCCTTGGTCTGGAGTCCGCAGCTTCCGGGGACAGGCCTTTGTATCTTGTTTCCAGCAACACCCATTCCCTGGCCAACCTGATCACGGGTTTTGCCAGGGCTCATGAACGCGAACTGCTGACCTTTCTTGAGCAGGAGAATCCTGAAGGTCTCTGGCAGGCCCGGCAAGAGTGCGTGCATGATCCTAATCAGAATTTTGCAGACTTGCTCTATTATGGTCTGCGCCTTTATCAGGAGCGCTACCCCCAAGCCGCATCACAGAGGCTGGCCCGGGAGGAAAGCATGGGCTTTCATCGTCACGCACCGGCACAATATCCTCATCTGGAAGTGCAGTGCATTGCCCTGAACCGGCTGGACCCGTCCTGTCTGGACTTACGTCTGCAAAGACCTGCAGTCCTAACCCGCAGTCAGGCCCTGCTGGTTAACATGGACTATCCCCTGGGCCTGGCCGCGGGCCATGTACTGGCCGCAGCCTTTGAGCGCTTTCCCGGCCTGTGCAGTGTCTTTATCCTGGGCAAATCAGCAGCCGCCATCGGCCGGCTGGGAGACATCATTATCCCTGGCCACGTGTATGACAGCCATACCCAGACGCGATACCGTTTTCGGAACAGCCTGAATGTGCGCCATCTGGTCCCTTTCCTGAACCGGATTGCGGTCTTTGACGACCAGAAATCCATCACCGCCCGGGGTACATTCCTCCATGGAAGAGAGGCTGTCAGCCATCTGCTTCGTGACGACTTCACCGGCATTGAAATGGAGGCAGGCCCTTTTCTGGGAGCGCTGCACCGTCATTTCTC
>CAZHCY010000165.1:0-5973 GCA_964531185.1 uncultured Desulfovibrionales bacterium
CGGGGAGGAACTGATGCAGTCTTTGGACAAAGTCATTGCCGAACCTTTGACCGATGATGTGATCCAGCGTTACCGGATCTGCCATAACAGTCTGCAGATCGCCTTTTCCCTGGAAAAAAATCTGTATGATTTCCTGAAGCTCCAGCCGGAGATCAGCAGCAGAGAAGAGCCTTCCATGGGTACAAGTCTTCTGCAGCAGATCCACGAAAGCCTCAAAACACTATTGGAAACAGCTCATCTGGCTTTGCTGTCCAAGGATCTCATGGATTTCAGCATGCTGGAAAAAATGACCTCCAGCCAGCAGGAACGCTTTAACCGGCTTCGGGAAAGATACGTGGCCCAAAAGGAAGGGGACCAGCATCTAACCCTGGTCCTGCAGGCCACCCATAAAGTGGAAAGGGTAATCTATCTTCTGGGAGATTACGCCCGATTGAGGCTGAACATCAAGGAAACCAGAGCCGGAAGTGCAGGGAATAGAAAAGCTCAGCAGGCCCACCTTTTGAGTTAATGAAAAAACATGTCCAACGGTTTCAAAAGCCGGGCAATATCTGATTCGCCTGCAAAAACCATATTTTGCATTCCCAGGAGTCAGTGATCAGGTGGAGCATCACCGGTTTGTAAGTTTCGAGATAAATCAGGAAATTCAGGTCAGGCACGGGGACTGTCCCTGGCTTCAGGACTGTCCTCTGGGTGGTAAACCTGTTTTTTAAGTTCAAAGCAAACCTGAGTCTGTATCATTTACAAACCGGTAATATACCCGTGATCAGGTGTCAGCAAAAACAAAGACTTTAAAAATCAGTAACAGTTTAGCCATTTACATATGGCGCGGCTTCCTGCACAAAGGCATACAGCCCGGAAGGGGGCCGGGTGCCTGCCCCCTGGTTTCCTTAAAAAGGGATAAACTGTTACAAAAATCGCTCTTTGCTGAAACATTTCCTTGCCAGCTTTTTGCAGGAAAATCATATTTTATTGCCATTCTTTTCAACTTGACAGTCAAAAATTATCTATCAACATCTTGTATTTACTGATAATTTCCGTCAGAAAAGGCCGGCTGACTGCAGCCGGCCTTTTCTGGATTGAGACGGATTATATGCTCTGCCTCAAATGGCAGCCGCCAAAAGTTATAAGCCTTATCTGGGGGAAGTCCTTTTCTCTCTGAGTTCCCAGTCCTGAACCCTATCCTGAGGGGCTACTTCTTCATACCCGGTAAACATGGATATGGTATGGGCCAGAATGGTATGACCGGTGGTGGTCATGTAGACATGCACAATCAGAAAGGACAGAAAGGCAAAGGCTCCAGCAGTGTGCAGAAAAGCTATTGTTGACAGCTGCCAGTCCCAGCCCATTTCAGGCCACTTGTTGTAATAGTAATACAGATATCCGGTTATGATCTGAAACGGCACCAGAAAAGTAACAATGCCCAGATAAGTGAGTCTCTGCAGAGGGTTGTGCTTGGCGCCCTTGGTTTTGGGCACCGGATGAGGCTTGCCCTGAAAAATGCCTATCCCATAGTACCACATGACCTGAAACAGCTTTTTAAAAGTGGGTACATACTGTTTCCATTCAGAAGTGGTCAACATCCAGAAGACAATAAACACATAAAGCACCAGCCAGGTCCAGGCGCAAAAATTATGAATATTGACCGCGGCTTCAAATCCAAAAAGTGAATATGAGGAATGCACCTCAAACCCGGTGAGAAGCAGAAGAATGATCAAAAGGGCCTGGGCCCAGTGCCAGAACCGTTCAAACCGGGTATAGAGATAAATTTTATGTCCATGTTCCATAGATACCTCCTGAGCTGAATTATGGATGTCCAGTCAAGGCCTGGAGCACAGATGAACTGCCGGGAATAACCCTGGTGCCCGGCCGTTGACCTGGGCGCCTCTTGCAAGATCCATCCTGACTCTGGCCAGGGTGACAGACATAATCTGATTCAGCAGCTAAAAAAATAATAGTGTACCTTACTTTCTACCCCTGCAGGTCACAGCCCGTCCAATGGCGTGGATGATTACTCCGGCCAGGGAGCTCGCAACCACCAGCCATCCATTGATGTTCAGCATATCGTTTTTGTCCCGTCCGGGCATGTAGAAACCAGCCAGATTGGCCAGCCTGCCCTGGCGGCTGTGACACGAACTGCATTCCAGCGAGTCTTCTTTTGGGGCCACCATGTGCGATATTTGAAAGTAATACTTGGTTTCCACAAAATCATATTTGCCGCTGAAATCCCGACCAGCATACTCCATGCCTGCTTCAATAGCCGGCCCCCATTCAAGGGTTTTCCAGTAAGCTCCAGCCTCCTTGCTGCCGAATAGTTGAACATTCACCACTTCATTGCTTTGCGTGTCGTAAGGCTGTTTGCCCATGTGAACCTTGAAGGGATAGATCAGCGAACCTTCCTTGTCAGGCTCCCCCATGGGATGATTAACCTTTATGGGAGCTTCTTCCGGATCAATCTTATCCGGCAGCAAAAGGTACTCCATGCGTCCGTCATACCATTCGTACTCAGGAACTACATTGGTTTCCCAGACAAAGGTACCCTTTTTGCTGTTATAAACGTCCTTGCCGTACTGGCCCTTTTCAGAATAAATTTTGCCGTTTTCATCCGTGCGCCCGGCTGTGGACCAGTCCCACCACATCTTGGTGGGTTTTTCCCTGGCAAACTCAGGAATATGACAGGTCTGGCAGGCCACAATATCAGTATGGTCGTTGGCTTTATGTCCTTCCTTGTGCGGTTCCAGGGTATGACAGGACACGCAGGAAATGCGTGCTACCTGTTCATCGTCAATCAGGCTTTTATGCTCGGTTACAGCAGGAGTCTTGTAGCATCTGCCGGAAATTTTATGCGCGGTTGTGGTGTGACAGCGTATGCAGTCAAAATTGCCGCCGTCAGGGGACATATGCACGTCAAGTTCTCTGCTGGGCTCATACAGGGAGGAATCCAGATCACCGTGTTTTACTCCGTCGCCCCCGCCCCCGTAGAAATGGCAGCTGCCGCAGTTGGTTCTCCTGGGTCTGGCCACTGATTCCGCAACCTTGTTCCAGTCAGGAGGATAAAAAGTCTTGCCTTCGAATTTCTTGGGCTCTTTAACCGGATCCCCGGCTCCAGAGGGAAATTTTTTATATGTGCCGGTGGTTTCATGACAGACAAGACAGTCAATATTTTCTGCTGAGGAAAAATCATAACTTTTGTCGTCCCATCCGTAACCAGCGTGGCATGATGTGCAACGAGCCTCGTTGCTGTGGATGGATATTCAGAAATTGTTGTAGGTAAGTCCGTTTTTACCCATCTCCTTATTGGGGTCAGCAGGGCACATCCATGTCCAGTGAATAGTCTGATGGATCTGCTCGGCAGCCTCATTGTGGCAGGTCAGACAGGTGGCCGTAACCTCAGGACCTGAAGTAAATTCCTTGTCCAGGGCTTCAAACTTTGAATGATCCGCAGTAATCCAGTGTTCAGGACGCTCCACAAGCCTTCTGGCCTCGGCAGCACCGAAGTCATAATCCAGTTTGGGGTCCTGGTCCTCAACGCTCATGGCCGGCCCGGCCACAAAGAGCACAAGCAGGACCAGAAAGCCCAGTGGAATGGCCCATGTTCTTTTTCTGTTGTCGCCATTCAGTAATTGTTTCATGCGCCCCACCTCTCAATATTCAGTAATTGTTTCATTCGCCCCTCCTCTCAGTTTCTTATGATTTTTAAACTTAACAATTTTATAGAATACCATGCAAAAGGGGGTCAAGAAAAGCAAAAAAATCACATGAAAGGTTTCAACAGATAAAAGATTTTCCAGGCTGGAGAGTTCCTGATAGCCAGGCTCAAACCCGGCTGCAAAAGCTGCTTCCGGCCATGAACCACTGTTTCAACATAAGTATCATCAAGCAGCATGCCGTGTTTTTCAGCCCGGCATAATCATGGCTGACCACTATGCTTGGCCGCTAAAATGAAAGAATTTGTGAAAAACCTAACAAGTTTTCCTGCAAAAAATGCTGGGGGTCATTGGGTTCAACAGCCATTTTTATGAGTTTTTACTGTTTCAACTGGAGTATTCTGCCTTAAGTCTGATGGATATAAAAAACAGGGGCATGCATAAAGGCAGGTCTGTCCATCAATTTGTCCAGGTTCTGAGGAAACTGAACCATCAGGTTCTGATTGTTTCCCGCACTTTTCCCGGAGACATGGCAGAGGACCTGAAAAAGAGGCCATTTTCGCCCTTTTTCAGAATAAAGACCTGGAACAACCCTGCAGAGCTCGTTAAATCCTTTGCAAGCCTATCTATCCACTGATTAATTCCAGAAATATGACCGGGCAGTACTTTGCTCAAGCCTGTCCCTGATTTTTTCCAGAAGCCTTGATTCAATCTGTCGAACCCTTTCCCGGGAAATTGCAAATTTCTCACCGATTTTATTCAATGTCCTCGGGCAGTCGGACAACAGCCTCAGATTGATAATATCTTTTTCTCTGCTGTTCAGGGCGGGCATCATTTCCATAATGTTCTGCCTGAGGATAATCAGCCACTCCTTGTGCATAAGTATCTCCTCAATGGCCGGGCAATCATCTGCCAGCTTCTCAATGTGCGGAAATTCTGATTCTTCGCTGTACGAACTGTCCAGAGAAAGATCATGCTGATCCATGATCTGCGCCATTTCCTCCACATCCTTGCTGCTGACTCCCAGCTGTCTGGATATGGTCTCTGGATCAGCCCTGATTTCTAAGGCTTCCAGACGTCTCTTTTCTTTGCCCAGGTTGTAGAACAGGCTGCGCTGGGCATGGGTGGCCCCGATACGGACTATCCTCCAGTTGTCCATAATATACTTGAGAATATAGGCCCTGATCCAGAAGGAAGCATAATAAGAAAACTTGATGCCCCGATCAGGATCATATTTGCGTATAGCGCGCAAAAGACCAAGATTTCCTTCCTGAATGAGATCAAGCCTGGACTCGCCCCATTTCCCTTTCAGCCCTTTGACAATCCTGACCACCAGCCTCAGATTGGAATAAACCAGCTTTCTGGCGGCTTCCTCATCACCGTATTCCTGATATCTCCTGGCCAGCTGCATCTGTTCATCCGCTCCCAGAAGAACACATTTTTTTAAATTGCCCATATATTGTTCCAGACAATCTCTGGAAACAAAGTCCGGGGAAAATGACTCCCCCTGATAATCCTGATTATCCGCGCTTTCCTGCTTGTCTGCATTCATCAGGCATAATCCCCTGTTTTGCGGTTTTATTTCCCGACAATGTCTATAACTTCCTTTTCTCATCAGCCATGGATATACAAACATAGCTATCTGGCTCGTAAGCATTCAGGGGGCCTCGGTGGAGATTACCGGCACCAGGGCCTGGGGACTGTCCCCGCTGGGTAATAGTTGTGCAGGTTCACAAAAATTGGCCACCGTATTTGTGGTGTTTGTGGCGAAAAAGGGTGTCGCGGGGACTGTCCCCAGGCCGGTTTAGGCATCCCCCCCCTGAATGCTTACTTTGGCTCAGGAGGTTGTATCAATTTGAATGCCAGCTTTAACTGGCAGATTAACCAACTGATTTTTAAAGGAAAAAAGACATTTAATTCCCTTTGCCATGTCTGAAATTATCAGACTTGGCTGATGACAGAGAGATCCTCTGGACTGCAGCAAGCACAGGAAAAAGAGCAGGTAAGACAATCAGGCCGGATATAATCCGTATATCAGGCCCCGGCAGACCATAGAAAACCCGAACAAGTCCTGGAAAACAGGAATTATTGGGCTGCTTTGATTCTGCAGCAATAGAACAAGACCCAGCATAAGGGACATTATGTTGCCAGTAGTGAGTTATCGGGACAGACAAAAAGTTATATCTGGATGCCATTCCCCTGCCGGAATCGGTGAAGCGCATCATCCAAAGGTCCAGACCCTTTTGATCGGGTTCTTGTGGCCCAAGCAATGACTGAGGAGGTTCTTTTGCTGACTGCGGATGATGTGGTGGCCAAATATCCGGGACCT
>CAZHCY010000166.1:0-5936 GCA_964531185.1 uncultured Desulfovibrionales bacterium
TCAGCTTCAACAGCCTGATTTCTTTATCTTTACCTTTAACTTTTAACTCTCAAGTAAAGAAACAGACTTAGAAAAACAAGCTGCCTGGGAGAGCCGGCCCATCCGGGCTGTATGCCTCCGGGCAGGAAGCCGTGCCTCATGCAAAGGGCTGAACCGTTACTGACACTGCTTTTTGCTGAATCATTTCCTGTCCGCTTTTGAGAGGTAAATCATTTCAGGCAAAAAAAAGCACAATAAAGGGGCTGGAACATTCCAGCCCCGGAGTTTGCTAAATCCCGAACCATTTTTTCTTGAGCTGGTCTTCTATACCTTTGTCTTTGACAGCCTGGATCCCTTGGTTGATCTTTTTCAGCAGTTCCTGCCTGCCTTTATTGACGGCAATTCCATAATATTCAGGTTCATCGGATTCAATCACTGAGACCAGTTGGAGTTTTTCTGAAAATTCAGGTTCATTAAGGGCATACTGGGCAGCCACAGGATCATCGCAAACAACTCCGTCAATACGCTCGTTGATCAAATCCTGCATGGCCAGGCCTATTTCATCATAAGATCTGGCATTGACCCCTGCTGCTTTCTGGATGGCGAAATATCCGGTGGTGCCTATCTGAGCTCCAACAGTCTTACCCTTGAGGTCTTTAAGGGTTTTGGCCCTGCTGTCAACTGGTATAACCAGGCCCTGCTTGACTTCATAATAGGGTATGCTGAAGTCCATGGTTTTCTGGCGTTCTTCAGTGATGCTGACTGAAGAACAGATGGCATCATAGTTGCCTGCGGCAAGACCGGCAAATATTCCGTCCCAGGCAGTATTTCTGAACTCGGGAGTGAACCCGGCTTCTTTGCCGGCAGCTGTCATGTAGTCAATGGAATAACCTACGATCTCCCTGTCTTCATTGACCATTTCCATGGGCGGCCAGGTAGCGTCCACGGCAAAGACAATGGTTTCTGCCTGAAGTGAAGTGGCCAGGAAAAGCATGGCAAATGTAAGAAGAATCATCCTTTTGAACATTCTTAAAAGCCTCCTGCATAGTAAAGTTGGGGTTAACTGTTCAGAGCCATGATTGGGCAAGCAATAACAACTGAAACGGTTCAGGCTGGAACATTCAGTAAATTATTGGTTAGTTTTCAGGCATTTTTAGCATTCAGGCCGGACAGCTGCCTGGTAAACATTCACAAAAAGGTTTAATTCCAGGGAGTATCCCGGGATTGACTTCTGGCAGCCTCAGGTTTCTTGAAGGGCTGCCTTTGATCACAGGCATGAACCAGCAAAAAGCAAAAGGATGGGCCTGTCTTGAGTGCGGGCCGGCTTGCTGCTTCTTTGCCCGGGTCCTGGGCATGCCTGTTCTCAGGCCATGACCATAAATAATTGATATGGCTTGCCAAAAAGTATTATTCTATTTTATTCCCCAGTTGAGGTCAAGAAAGTATATCCTGTCAGCAGCCCGGGCAGAGGTCTGAAAGGGATGCTGGTACTGCAATTCAAAGATTTTTCAGCAGACGGGATTTGAGCTGAATATAAAAGACTGGAAATCCACAAATAAATATTATACCCAGGTGTCAATGCCTGTCTGATGGCAATGGTTCATGAGATTGCCATTTTTTTCAGGGCTGTTTGTTTATGAAGTTCCGGCTGGAACTGGCGGGCAGTGTTCTGATTTTGCGGCGGGGCATTGATGAAGGTCAACAAGAGCGAGGATCCTAATTCAGACAAGAGGCTTGTGATTATGGAAAAAAAAATTGAGCAGGTAATAACCAAGTTTTCATCTTCTGTGGTCAATGTCCTTGGAACCATGGCCATGACCCAGGCAGATCCTGAAAAGGCTTACGTGAAAAAAGACAATACAGCCAAAGGAGATATTTCCGGGGTAATCGGGTTCTCAAGCCCTTCAGGCAAGAGCAAGGGCACCATGTCAGTAACTTTTACTGAACAGTCTGTGCTTGGGGTTATCAACAGCATGCTGGGAGAAGATTTTCAGAAAATTTCAGATGATGTGGCAGACGCAGTTGGTGAATTGACCAATATGATCTGCGGTCAGGCCCGCAAAGGACTTGCAGAAATCGGAATCAACTATGAAGGGGCCATACCTTCTGTGGTATCAGGAAAAAATCATTCCATCAGGCATGTGTCTTCATCTGCCATACTGGCCATTCCTTTTAATACCAAGCATGGTCCTATAATAGTGGAGGTCTGCTTTTCATAGCCCGGGGCTCTGCTGGTTGGCCTGGCTTATAGGGTAATTGTATCCCCGGGAGCCATCTCAATGCAGCGGGTATCCGGGGCCCTTCTGGCCAGTTCCTTTCTGAACCTGGTTGTATCCTGTTCCAGCACCGGAAAAGAGCCCCAATGCATGGGAACAGCTCTGGAGCATTTTAAAAGGCTGCAGGCCATGGCCGCCTGAATGGAATCCATGGTAAAGACTCCACCGGTGGGCAGCAAGGCCAGGTCAATTTTAAAAAGATCGCCCCAGAGGGACATGCTGGAAAAAATTCCGGTATCGCCTGCATGATAAATGGTAAACCCGTTTTCAAGGCGGATTATGAACCCGGCGCAGGCTCCCTGTGCACTGGAATGAAAAGCCTGGGTCATGGTTATTCCGATGCCCTGGTGCTTTACTGTACCCCCGATATTGAACCCCATGCCGCTGTTCAGAATCCTGGACTGGTCCACACCCCTGGAGGCACACATGGAAGCAACCTCCACAATGGCTCCCAGATAAGCCCCGGTATTTTTGCAAATTTCCACAGCCTGTCCCAGATGATCCCCATGGTCGTGGGTTACCAGCACTACATCAGCTTTGGTGATTTCAGATGATTTTTTGTCTGCAGAAGGGTTCCCTTCAAACCATGGGTCAATAAAGATGTTCAGCTCAGGGGTGATGATTTCAAAATTGGCATGACCATGCCAGGTAATTTTGTTGGACATGACGACCTCCGCTCTTTTTAATCAGCAGTCTGGATTGCCTTGTTCAGTGTTCCTGCCATCTTGGGTAAAGGTTATTCTCAATTGCAAGTACGTCAAGTATCCGGCCGACTATATGATTGACAAGATCTTTCAGGCTGTCCGGGGAGTGGTAAAACCCGGGGCAGGGGGGCAGGATAACCGCTCCGCTGTCATGGGCCTTGAGCAGGTTTTCCAGGTGCACTCTGTTCAGAGGAGTCTCCCTGGGAACCAGGATCAAAGGCCTTCTTTCCTTGAGGGTGACATCAGCCGCCCTGTGGATTAGATTGCTGCCCAGGCCGTTGGCTATGGCCCCCAGAGATGCCATGGAACACGGACAGACCACCATGGCTTCATTGGGATAGGAACCACTGGCCGGAGGTGCGGCTGTATCGTCCTGAGTGTAAATTTTATGCGCCAGATTGAGCACTTCTGTGTAACCCGGCGATTCCAGGGCAAGGACCTTGTAGGCGGCTCTGGAAACAATCACCTGGGTCAGGATATCTCTTGTGACCATCTGCCTGATGAGTTCCAGTCCGTAAACCATGCCGCTGGCTCCGGTAAGGGCCAGAACAATTGAGTTCATAATATCTCCCGGTTCAAAGGTCTAAACCGCAGTCAGGCGGATTCTCAAGCTGATTTCAGGGCTGGCAGGCCCGGGAACAGACTGATTCAATACTTTTGGACGCTCATGCTTAAAGTTTGTTTTCACGTTTTCTCAGGATTTTCTCCAGCTCTTTATTAAGATCTGATATCTTGAAGGGCTTATGCAGAAACCCGGCCAGGCCTTTGCCCTGAAACTTCTGGGTGGCTTCCTGTTCATTGTATCCGCTGCACAAAATGACCCTCACGTCGGGATCAATGGTCCGCATCTGATCAAAGGTGGTGACTCCGTCCATGTTGGGCATCATCAGGTCCAGGATTACGCAGATGATCTGTGCCTGGTTTTTCTGAAAAATCTCCAGCGCTTCCAGACCGTCTGCTGCAGCCAGGGTTTTGAATCCCAGGCTTTCCAGGGCCTCCTGGGCCACTTCCCGGATCATATCTTCGTCATCCACCACCAGAACGACACCCCGGGCAGTGGTTTCCGGAAGCAGTCCAGCCTGTTCAGGGTGCTCATCCTCTTCAAGATCAGCCAGGCCATAAGGTTTATTCTCTTCCTCAAGGTCCTCATGACCGGCAACAGGAAAGAGGACCCGGATTGAAGTTCCCTGACCCGGGGCCGAGTCCACCATGATGGTTCCCTCATGTCCCTGAATGATGCCCAGAACAGCAGACAAACCCAGCCCCCGCCCGGTAAATTTTGTAGAAAAAAAAGGATCAAACAGCTGCTGCATGGTTTTTTCCTCCATGCCGGATCCATTGTCCTTGACCTGCAGCCAGATATATCTGCCTGGTTCAGGCAGATTTTCTCCTCTGCCGCGGCTGAGATATTCTGCATCGCAGTCCATGATTCCACTGGAAATGACCACCTCCCCGTTCTGGTCCCCAATGGCTTCGCAGGCATTGGTGATAAGATTCATGACCACCTGCTGGATTTGCCCCGGATCAGCCAGCAGAAAGGGAATATCTTCATCAAGTTCCTGCCTCAGCACAATATTTTTGGATATGGTGCTCATGAACAGCTGAGCGTTGTCAGCTGCGATGCGGTTCAAATCCACCTTCTTCAGCACAAACTTGCCCTTGCCTGAATAGGCCAGCATCTGTCGGGTCAGATCCGCCGCTCTCAAGGATGCCTTGTAAACCCTTTCCAGTTTTTTCCCGGAGCTGGATTCCGGGGAAACTTCCTGGATGACCATTTCCAGGTTGGCCATCATGGCTGCCAGGAGGTTGTTGAAGTCGTGAGCTATGCCCCCGGCCAGAATTCCAAGGCTTTCAAGCTTCTGGGAATGAAGCAGCCTTCTTTCCATCCTCAGCCGGTCAGCTTCAGCTTTTTTCAGGTCAGTGATATCCCTGCCTATTCCTACAATGGCTGCGACCTGACCGTTTTCATCCAGAATGGCCTTGTCTGCCCAGGCCAGCCAGTGCAGACCTCTGTCTGTAATCACTCTTTGTTCAAGATAGCAAGAATAAGGGGGGCGAAACAGTTCTTCCATGGCCCTGGCCGTAGCTTCCTGATCTTCTTCAAGGACCAGGGGCAGGAATTTTTCTCCCAGGAGCTCTTCCTCTTTCTTGTGGAAAAAATCGCAGTAGGACTTGCTCACGTACTGAAACCGGCCCTGAGGATCGATTTTAACAACCATATCTGTCTGATTTTCAATGAGCAGACGGTATTTTTCCTCGCTTTGACGCAAAGCCTCCTCATTCTGCTTGCGTTTTGTGATGTCCTTGAAGACGGACACTGTTTCATGGTTTGTGGTCTTGTATTCGCTGATTTCCAGCCAGATCCCGCTGCTGAGCATTTCTTCGCACGGTTTGAGGGGGTGTTTATGCCTTTCAATCATTCTTGATATCCATTTCCGGGTGTCAGGTCCGGTATTTTGGAAAACATTCTCCCGGGCACAACTTTTTATAAAATCTTCAAAAGCTGTTCCCTGCTTGGCTTGATTGCCGAGCTGATAAAACAGCTCCCTGAAGTTGGTATTATAAAGAGCGATTTTGTCTTCTTTGTCAAAGAGCACAAAACCTTCATCAATGGATTCAATGGCCTGAAACAGCCTTGCTTTGGAGAGTTCTGCCCTGGTTTCCAGCTCCTCAAGAAGATCTGATATTTTTTCAGCCATACCGTTGAAAACAACTGCCAGTTCCCCGATTTCATCTGATGAAGCAACTGGTGCTCTGGCTGAGAAGTTGCCCTGACTAAGTTCCTGGGCGGCTTTGGAAAGTCCTGAGACATTTCTGACTATGCTTTTGAAAATAATCAGAAATACCAGGATAAAGAGCAGAAGGGAAAAGAAAAGGGCAGCAGCAATGATCAGCCTGGCCATGCTGGAAGTTTTTTCGATTACTTGTTGCCCATTTTGTACTTCCAGGTTGGCATGCTGGATCAGTCTTGAAGAAA
>CAZHCY010000167.1:0-5913 GCA_964531185.1 uncultured Desulfovibrionales bacterium
AACAAGCTCTGGGAGAGCCAGTCCCTGTGCCTCATGCAAATGGCTGAACTGTTACATAAAATGCTTATCTTTTTATAAAACTGTTCATGAATTTTGCCTCGGATTCTGTGGAGCCTATGAGAATCAGCTCATCATCTCTGGTCAGGGTGGTGTCCGGCTCAGGATTGATCCTGGTTTTGCCTTGAGATTCAATGGCTATCACGCTGCAGCCTGATTTGTTTCTTATGCCGCTGTCAGCCAGGATTTTGCCTTCCAGGCATCTGGGCAGCTTTTCCTTGAAGATATCCAGCCCTTCAGCCACCATGAGCACTTTGTCTCCCTTGATGTAGTTAATAATGGTATTGGCCCCCATGGAGGCATAGGACATCACCAGATCTGCCCCGGCATTGTGGAGTTTGGCAATGCTGCGTTCCCTGGTGGCTCTGCTGATGATCTGAATGTCAGGCCGCAGTTTCCGGCAGTAAATGGTCAGATAGACGTTGAGGTCGTCGTTGTTGGTGGTGATAATCACCGAGGGAGCCTTATCCATGCCCGCCTTTTTGAGGATGAACAGATCAGCGGCATTGCCGAGAATATAGTTCTCCTTCTGACCTGCCACCCGGCTGCTCTTTTCAATGATTCTGTATTTTATCTCGTTTTCCTCCAGGGCTTCAGCAGCAGCCCGGCCAACCCTTCCCCCGCCCAGGATAAGCACTGGAGCAAAGGAAAGGTTGTATATGCCGTAGATATCATCGTATTTTTCCAGTTGTTTTTCAGATCCGGCCAGCACCAGGACTGTATCAGAGGTAACTCTTGATTCAGGCAGGGCGGTCAGAAATTTGCCCCGCTCCCACATGCCCACCACATTAACCCCGGTAGTTTCCCTGAGCCTGCTTTCAACCAGGCTTTTGCCTTCCAGAGGAGTGCGCATGGCCGGAGCCTCAGCAATGAGCAGATCATTGAATCTGCCGATGATATTGGCATGCATGCTTACCCCCAGAACCCTTCTGGCCAGGGCCCGGCCCAGCATTCTGGAAAACTGGTATACCTGACTGCTTCCAGCCAGTTCAAGGATGTCCACTGAAGCCTTGATTTCCGCCGATGCCACCACAGGCACATCCGGGGATAATTCCCTGACCGTGAATACGCCGTTGGTGTTGGTATGATCATCATTGTTGAAAAACACCAGCTCAGCCAGGTCTGCCCTGGCTTTTCTGTAGGTGCGGACATCATCCAGGTCCCCCAGCATGACCTGGTAGCCCTGATCAAAAAGCTCCAGGGCTCTTTGCTGGTCCGACGTGATGATGGCATAGGCATAGTTGTGATGCTTGAGCCGTTCAATGAGGGTAGAGGTGAGGGGGTCAAGATTGCTGAGAAGAATATGTCCGCTGGTGGCGGCAGGGAGTTCCCTGGGGGTCCGGGCCCGGTTCTGGGCTTCCAGCCAGGGTGCGTAAAAAAACTGGATAAAAGTAAAGGGCAGCATGACCAGCAGAAAGACCACTCCAGAAAGAAGGACCACAGATGAAAATACTCTGCCCAGATCAGTGGTGAAAATCACGTCCCCGTAGCCCAGGGTGGTCATGGTGACTATGGTCCAGTAGAATCCGGTGACAAAAGAGTATTCTTCTCCTTCATAGGCCTTGAGATAGTGAAATATCAGGCTGTAAGCGGTTATCATGGCGGCCAGAAAGAGAAGAAACTTCAGAAGTACCCGGACATTGGTCCTGGCTTGGCCGCTTTGAAAAAAGTAAAGAAGCACAGAGGGGAGAAATTTCATGTATCCATCCTGACCAGGGAGATGGGCTTGCATGTCTGAAAAGCCCATCTCCACCATAATGCCCGGGGATGTCAAGAAGGTAAAGACTCATTGTAACTTGAGGGTTAAAAGTTAAAGGTTAAAAGTTAAAGGTAAAGATAAAGAAATCAGGCTGTTGAAGCTGATAATGATGCGGACATTCAGAATTCTGGAAATTGTCAGTAAATACAAGATGTTGATAGAGAATTTTTGACTGTCAAGGTTGTAACAGTTCAGCCCTTTTAAGGGCGCAGGGGACAGGCTCTCCCGGTGCCTCATGCAAATGGCTGAACTGTAATGACTCGTTGAATAATCAGCTGAAAATCCTGTCCAGGATCCTTTTGATGCGGGAGGTGCTCAGGGGTTTGGCAATATAGTCGTCCATGCCGGCCTGCTGGAGATAATTGCTGTTCTGAGACAGGTCATGGGCGGTCATGGCAAAGATGGGAATGCGGCCCTCTCCGGCATGCTCTTCATTGGCCCTGATTTTTCTGGTGGTTTCAAGGCCGTCCAAACCATCCATTTCTAAGTCCATGAAAATACAGTCAAAGGTCTTTTTTTTGAGGATATCCAGAGCCCTGGTTCCGTTTTCTGCTGCTATGACCTGATGTCCGAGACTTTCAAGGGTTTTCAGAGCGGCCAGACGGTTGGTGGGGTCATCTTCCACCACCAGAATCCTTAACTGCTGGTTTGAAGGCTTGTCTTTATTCAGGCCTGATGGTTCCAGTCCGGCTTCCAGACCGCAGCCTGCCTTGAAGGGCAGGGCCAGGTAAGCCGCAGTTCCTGAGCCTTCCTGGCTGTCAATGCACAGACTGCCTTTCATGACTGCCACCAGTCTTTTGACAATGGACAGACCAAGACCGGCCCCGGAATATTCACGCACATGGGCGCATTCATCCCGGACAAAGGGCTGAAAAAGGCTGTTCTGACACTCGCTGCTGATGCCGATGCCACTATCCCTGATGATGAACAGCAGCCTGTGCCGGTTTTTGAAGGGAGAAAGGGAGTGGATTTCCAGGCTGACTGAACCCTGTTCAGTATATTTGACAGCATTGCCCACAAGATTGAACAGGATCTGGCGCAGCCTAGTCTCATCGCCGGTAAGGATTTGAGGAATTTTTGACAGATCAGGGGGTGGCAGATCCAGGCCTTTTTCCCGGGCCGAAGGCTTGAAGGTATCCATCACTGTCCGGCAGAGCTGATAAAGGTCGAATTCCTTTTCAATTACTTTCAGCCTGCCTGATTCCACCCTGGACAGGTCCAGGATGTCGGACAGGAGTCTGGTCAGGCGCTGGGAGGACTGCAGGGCCAGCTGGACGTATTCTTTCTGCTCCTCATCCAGGCTGGTTGTTTCCAAAAGCTGGATCATGCCCATGACCCCGTTGAGGGGGGTTCGGATTTCATGGCTCATATTGGCCAGAAATTCAGACTTGGCCTTGTTGGCAGCTTCAGCTTTGAGCTTGGCCTGGAAAAGTTTTTCCTCAGTCTTTTTGAGAGCGCTGATGTCGTCCACAATAAGCAGCAGGCAGTCCTTTTCAGGATCAGGGATGTCAAAGATGCCGGAGAGGTTGTCTTTTCTGGCTGTGAGCTTCACCGGCAGAGGATCGCCAGAGGTCTTGAGGTGCAGTTCAAGGTTTTTGCCGACCGGGTTTTTGAAAAAGGCATTGAATCTGCCCAGGAATATGTTTCTGTCCTGGCTGGTCAGACGGTCGGACAGGGGAGTGTCTGTAAGTTCAGCCCCGACACAGTCTGTCATTTCCAGAAAAGTCTGGTTGCACTGTCTGATAAGGCCGTGTTTGTCAATGGTCAAATATCCCACAGGAGCCTGATTGAAGAGATGGGCGAAGCCGTTTCTGGCTTTTTCCAGTTTGGACTGAGCCTGGACAAGCTCTTCGTTCTGTAGTTCAAGCTCTATCTGATAGACCTGAAGATCCTGCAGCAGCTTTCTGGTATCAGCAGAGGCGGAGTCAGCTTCCGGGAGATCCTTCTGTTCAGTCAGGATCTGCTCTGCTCTTTTCCTGAGGTTTATGGCTTTTTCCCTGTCCTGATCTTTCATGACTCTTGTCCTGTTAATTTCTCCAGTTCAGCAATTTTTTCCCTGCAGGTTTCAAGCTCCCGGCTGGTGGCTTTTTCCTGGGTCACATCCTGGAAGATGACTGCGAAGTGACTTTTTTCCGGGCAGAAAGCCCTGACCCGGAAATATCTGTCCAGTGCGCCGGAATAATCTTCAAATTCAACATGTCCGCCTTCCAGGGCAACCTTGCCAAAGCGCCTGATCCAGTAGGATTCTGTATCAGGAAGGATCTCCAGTACTCTTCTGCCAATGACCTGGTCCGACTTAAGTCCGGTCATTTTTTCAAAGGCCGGATTGACTTCAAGAAACCTGTAATCGCAGGGTGTTCCGGAATCATCAAGGATGATTTCATGCAGGGCAAAGGCGGCGGGCATTTCAGTGAAAAGTTTGCGGTAGTATTTTTCGCTCATGCGCAGGGTCTGCTGGACTTCCTTCATGTCGGTAATATCCATGATATTGCCGTAAATCCGGACCACGCGGCCGTTTTCCTGAACAGGCCAGCCTGAAGTCCTGATCCAGATTTTTGTGCCGTCAGCCTTGGTAAAAGGCAGCTCCAGATCATAAGGGCGGGCTTCTTTGAGAGCCAGGTCAAAAGCTTTTTTCAGGCGGGGCAGATCTGACGGGTCATAGAACTGCATGTCCTGTTCAATGTCGCTGGGATCGAAATTTTTGTCCACACCATAGATATTGTACACTTCATCGGTCCAGGTGATTTTGCCGGTTTTCACATCCAGTTCCCAGCCTCCGGTTCTGGATATTTTCTGGGTCTGATCCAGCAGCACCCGGCTTCTGGCAAGCTCTTCCTGGAAATGCTTGAGCCTGGTGATGTCCACAAAAGAAATCACTGTGCCGGAAAAAACTTCAGGACCCACCTCATAAGGGACCACCCGCATGAGATACCACCGGCCGGTTTTGCTCTGAATCTGATTTTCGCTCTCTTTGTGGGTTTCCTGGACTCTGGTGATGATTTCAATGGGATCCAGATCCTGAATGTAGTGGGCGATATGGGTGATGGGCCGGCCCAGATCGGTATCCAGCAGCTTGAAGATTTCAGTCACCTTGGGTGAAAATCTGCGGATTTCCAGATTTTCGTCAAGAAGCAGCGTACCTATCTGGGAACTGCTCAAAAGATTGCCCACATCATTATGCAGTTCGGTCAGTTCAATGATTTTGCTCTGATATTCTGAATTTACAGAGTAAAGCTCTTCATTGGTGGACTGGAGTTCCTCATTGGTGGACTGCAGCTCTTCGTTGCCGGCCAGAAGTTCTTCATTGGTGGCTTGAAGCTCCTCATTGGCTGTTTCCAGTTCTTCTACTGTGGCCTGCAGATTTTCCCGGGTGAACTGCAGTTCCTGCTCCAGGTCGCTGATGCGCTGCTCCGCTTCCCTGGACAGGTCATAACTGGCTTCCTCCTGGGGCTGAGCAGGCTGACGCTGCTGGACCGGATCCAGAAAAACCGCCACCAGAGCCTGCTGTCCTTTTTTACGGGGCAGGGGCATGATGCGCATGTGGATCTTTTTGGATTCCCCGTGAAGCTGAATCTGGATATTGGAAAAATTCACAGACTCGTTTTTACGGATGACTTTCTGAATCCCTGTGGACAGAGGAATAGCCAGATCCCTGGAAGTCATTTTGGAAATATCCATGGATACCCTGCCGCTGGGCAGACTGAAATAATCACTCACCGGCCCTGTAGTATGCAGAATTTCCATGTTGTGATTGACAATCACTGCCAGATGGATCCTGTCTGTTTTCAAAACTTCCAGAAACCTTTCCAGGATCTCCTCGTCTTCATGAGGATCCGGGTGGTGTCTTTTGCCGAAGCTCTGCCTTATGGACGTCCGGCTGGACAGACTCTGGGAGGCTTTGTGCAGGTCATCGCTGGCCAGCCTGGTCTTGATTCTGCCCCGGGTGATGAAGATTTTGTTTTTGTGATCCAGGGGCTGGAAATAATCCCCCATGTCTCCGATGGATTCGCTGTTGCCCAGGAAAAGGATTCCATTGATGTTCAAAGACCTAAACTGAGCGATTCAAAATTTCATAGTGCATTAATGATAATTTTTTG
>CAZHCY010000168.1:0-5869 GCA_964531185.1 uncultured Desulfovibrionales bacterium
ATTTCTTTATCTTTACCTTTAACTTTTAACCTTTAACTTTTAACTCTCAAGTTAACAAGCAACACCGGGAAAGTCATGCCCTGGCTGTGTTGTTAATGATCCGGTCCGGAAGCTCAGGGTCGTACTGCGGCTTCAGGCGTTCGGCCTGGATCAGGGCTTTAAGCTGGGAACAGGCCTGATCAAGGTTTTCATTGATAATCCAGAAGTCGAATTTCCGGCTCTGGGCGATTTCCTCCTGAGCATTCTTAAGTCGTCTGGTCAGGGTGGATCCGGTTTCGCTCCGGCGTTTCAGAAGCCTTTCTTTTAAAGTATTAAGAGTAGGAGGAAAAATAAATACGTAAATTCCTGTCCTGATATTTTTTTTGAGCTGAAGAGCACCCTGGACATCAATGTCAAAAATAAGACTTTGGCCGCTGTTGATGGATTTCAGGACCTCTTCTCTGGGAGTGCCGTAAAAATTGCCGTGGACCTCGGCCCATTCAGCAAAAAAATCCCTTTCCCGCAGCTCCTTGAAGGTTTCATTGTCTGTAAAATAGTAGTCCCGGCCATGGATTTCTCCTGTTCTGGGGGCTCTTGTGGTGTAGGAGATGGAGAAGCTGAATTCCGGGTGTTCATGCAGAAGTTTTCTGATGAGAGTGCTTTTTCCTGTGCCTGAAGGAGCGCTGATGATAAGCAGGGTGCCTTTATTCATTATCTTTGGTCTGGATGTTTTCAAGTCTCTGGGAAATGGTTTCCGGCTGAATGGCCGAAAGGACAACATGGTTGGAATCCATGATGATCAGGGATCTGGTTTTTCTGCCCTGAGTGGCATCAATGAGCATGTTCTGGCTTCTGGAATCCTCCCTTAGACGGCGCATGGGAGATGAGCCAGGATTCACTATGGCCACCACCCTGGTGCCGACCACGGCATTGCCAAAACCTATGTTCAGAAGTTTGAGTCTGCTGTCCGACATGGTATTACTCCAGATTCTGGGCCTGTTCCCGGCATTTTTCCAGCTCAGCCTTGAAGTCCACAGCTATTCTGCTGATGTGGGCATTTTGACATTTATTGGAACAAGTGTTGATCTCCCTGAAGGCCTCCTGGAGCAAAAAGTCCAGTTTCCGTCCCACTGTCCGGCCCTGGGACAGAAGTTCCTGCATGGACAGAAGGTGGGCTTTGAGTCTGGTGACTTCCTCAGATACATCAAGCCGGTCGGTCATCAGGGCCAGTTCCTGAAGGAGCCGGTTTTCATCTATTTCCAGAACCGTATCCTGGATCAGCTTCTGCAGTCTCTGCCTGAATTCCTGGAATTTACTGGAGGTATTGTCCTGGATATGTTTTTCAAGTTTCTGGAGCATGTCCTGCAACAAGTCAAGTCTAAAGGTGATGTCCTGGACCAGGATCTCCCCTTCAGCGGTTCTGGCCTGATTCCATGACTCAAGGGCCTGACAGAGGCAAGCCTGCAGATCATTTTCCAGATCCGGTGAAACAGCAAAATCATCCTCCTTCCACAGGGAAGAAACCCGCAGAAACATGTTCAGATCAGGATCAAATCTCATGTCCATGTCCCGGGCCAGCTCTTCAAGCCTTGCCAGCATGGCTCTGGCATGGGGGGAATTAAATCCTATGCCCAGAGCTTGAGGGTCACTGATATTCAGATTCAGGTAAAGATCCACCCTGCCCCGGGTGGCAGAGGCTCGGATGATTTTTTCCCATTTTCCCTGCAAGAAGTAAAGAGATCCAGGGATTTTCCACTTAAGATCCAGATGTTTGCTGTTTACGCTTTTAATTTCCCAGGAGATATTCCATTTTTCCGAGTCCAGGGAGGCGGAACCGAATCCGGTCATGCTGATGCTCATGGGTTATCCTTTGGTTTGAGATCTCAGTTGATGCAGGTATCTGCTGCGGATGGCCCGCAAATGCTTTTTCATTTTTTCAGAAGCGTAATCCGGAAAGGTCCAGGCAAGGTCCTGCCAGTCCCCTCTGGTGAAAATCAGAGTCAAATCAGCCCA
Organism: uncultured Desulfovibrionales bacterium; assembly: GCA_964531185.1. GTDB lineage: Bacteria > Desulfobacterota > Desulfovibrionia > Desulfovibrionales > Desulfonatronovibrionaceae > CAZHCY01. The sequence goes on from CAZHCY010000168.1 coordinate 1,993, forward strand.
GATACCTTTGCCCATATAGACTCGGTGGGTAAAGTTTTTTCCAGAGGCCAGCACCAGGCGCTCCAGGGTCAGAAGGCCGGGGTCAAGGTTGAATAACCTGCAGCCGCCTGCTGCAAAGGAATTTTCCAGCCTGTTGGTGAAGAGTTTTAAATCCACAAGACTGTCCAGGGGTTTGAGAGTTTCAAAGGCGGCAATCCTTCGCAGAATGGGGGTTCCCAGTTCCTGATCATAATATGCAGTTTCATTAAAGGAAAAGGGCTGTGTCTGGTAATCCATGGACCCCAGTTCAGCAGTCAGCAGCTGCTCAAGTTCAGGCCAGATATCTTCAAACCGGGAACAAAGAATTGAAAGAAACACTTTTCCTGGATCAGGAGTTTTGGGAATACTCATGGTCTGAATAAAAATCAGTGGTTCAGGTTTTAAAAATCCGAAACTGCCCTGACCTGTCATGCCGGCCTGCAGATCAGCCTGGAGTTTTCCAGCCCTGAAGGCCGAACCTGGAGATTCTGTCTGGGAGCCAATGGCTTAGAACTATGTACAATACATTCAGCATAGTATTCAGACACTGCCTTGTCCATATTTTCCATGACCACTTCCAGAACAGGCAGACAAAGAAGCTTCTGAAGAAAAGCAGCTTTTTTTTCCCTGGCCAGGGCTCTAAGCTGGGCAGCCCTTTCCTGCTTGAGGGCAGAAGGCACCTGACTGCTGAAACGGGCTGCCGGAGTTCCTGGTCTGGGAGAATACGGAAAGACATGAGCATAAGTTATGGGCAGCTTGTCCAGAAGATCCATGGTTTTCTGATGATCCTGGGCAGTTTCCCCTGGAAAGCCGGCAATGATGTCCACTCCCAGACCGAAAACCGGCCACGACTGTTTCAGATGCCGGATAAAGCTGGTCAGCTGCTCTGGAGTGTAGTGCTTGCGGTTCATTCGTTTGAGCACTGCAGGGCTGCCGCTTTGCAGGGATATGTGCAGATGGGGACAGATCAGTCTGTCCCGGGTCAGAATGTTCAGAGCCCTGGAGTCCAGCTGAGATGGTTCCAGGGAGCTGAGGCGGAGGCGGAGCCTGCTTTTATCAGCATTTAAAAAGCGGCGCAGAAACTGGATGAGCTCAAACAAGTCCATGGATGGAGACAGATCTTTTCCGTACAGTCTGGTATTGATGCCGCAAAGAATTATTTCTGTGAATCTGTTTTCCATCAGCCTTTTGATTTCTGCAAGGATTGCTTCCGGTGTTCTGCTCTTTGACTGTCCCCGGGTGCTGGGAACTATGCAGTAAGTGCATCTGTGGCTGCAGCCGTCCTGGATCTTGACCACTGCCCTGGAGCGGAAATAATCTGATATGCCATAACCTGGAGCGGTTGCCGGGTCCCAGAGGCTGTCAGGTCCCAGATGCAGTTGGGTTTTATCCTGCTGGGGGATGACTTTCCAGACTTGAGGCAGTTTTTCAAGCTCAGGTCTGAATACTTGGGCAGCGCAGCCGGTGATGAGAATTCTGCTGTGGGGGCAGGTCCGGGCCAGGTACCGGCAGGTTTTTTTCAGATCCCGGACCGCTCTGGAGGTAACAGCGCAGCTGTTGATGATTACGGTCTGGGCTGAAGCTGGATCACAGACAAGACTGAACCCTCTGTTAAGCATGCCTTGGGTCAATGACTGGGATTCATACTGATTGATTTTGCATCCCATGGTCATGATGTGAAAATTAGGATTTTGGATGGTCAAGGCAGGAATATACCAATAGATGTCAGAATTATTACAGAAGGATCTGCCGGTTTTGAATGCCGGAAAACTCTGCCGGCAAGCATCGGCTCAGCCTGAATGAACAAGTCCATGCCAGGGCGCGGTACAGGGCGGATAAAGCCAAAAAAGATTCCATTCTTCAGGACCGGCTGATGATGCCTGCAGCCATAATATGCCCCTGCCTGGTATACACTGCAGCCACCTGTCCTGGAGCTGGAATCTGACCAGGACCTGCCAGCCTGACCTGCATGCAGTTGTCATGAACTGATACTTCAGCAGGTTCAGGCTTTTGTCTGTATCTGGTCTGCACCAGGAGTTGGCCGGGCCAGTATTCAGGGCTGCAGTGCATATTCAGATCTTTGACCAGAAATGTATCAGAGGTCAGATCCGCCTGGCCGGCCACGATGAGAGCATTACTTTCAAGGTCTTTATCCAGGACATACAATGGGTGTTCATGAGCTATGCCCAGACCTCTGCGCTGCCCGATGGTATATTTCCAAAGTCCTGCATGGCGGCCTATAATCCTGCCCTGTCTGTTCAGCACCGGCCCAGGGGCGTCAGGTGCACTGCCTGCTCTGGATGCAATGAAGTCCCGGTAGTTGGTGCTGATAAAGCAAATTTCTCTGCTTTCCTGTCTTTGCGGCGGTTCAAGGCCGGCATTTTTCAGCATGGTTTTGGCCTGCACTTTGGTCATGTTCTGCAGGGGGAAAATGGTATTTTGAAATACCTCCACAGGAACCATGGACAGAAAATAGCTCTGATCCCTGGTGTGATCCCTGCCCCGGCCAAGGAGCACAGAACCCTGAACAGGATTAAGGCCTGCATAGTGGCCTGTGGCCAGATAATCAGCACCAAGGGAAAATGCTTTTTTTCTGATGATCCCGAATTTTATCCTTCTGTTGCATACAGCACAGGGGTTTGGGGTCAGACCCTGGAGATAATCCCTGATAAAGGGCTTAACAACCCGGGATTCAAATTCAGAGGCCAGATCCATGATTTCCAGGTCAAGGCCTGAACAGGCGCAGATGTCTTTGAGCCTTTGTTCAATGCTTTTGTCCGGGGATGGAAGGAACCTGGCGTGAAAGGGTATGATTTCATGGCCTGCTGATTTGAGAATCAAAAGAGCAGCCAGACTGTCTGTTCCGCCGCTCAGGCCCACTGCAATTTTCATCTGTCCGGATTCAGCCCAGACCTTTGGGATATCCCAGAGGAGGAAGACTTTTTTGCAGGGCATGCCCGGCTGAAAGCAGGGAATGCTCTGCAAAAGCCGGACCCATAAGCTGGATGCCCACAGGAAGACCGCTTTCCCGGCCCAGACCCGCAGGGATGGTCAGGCCGGGGAAGCCGGCCAGATTTAAAGCAGTGGTAAAAACATCCGTTAGATACATCTGAAGCGGATCATCCACGTTTTCGCCGATCTTAAAGGCAGTAAAAGGCACCACCGGCGCACAGAGAATGTCACATGAGGCAAAGGCCTGCTTCAGGTCTTCCAGGATCAGCCTCCTGATCTGAGCTGCCTTGCGGTAATAGGCGTCATAGTATCCAGCGGACAGAACATAGGTGCCCATCATGATTCTTCTTTGCACTTCCTCTCCCAGGGCTCTGGATCTGGTCTTGCGGTACATGTCCAGCAGGTCTTGGCCTGAGGTGTCCCGAAAGCCGTACCTGACCCCATCGTACCTGGCCAGGTTGGAGGATGCTTCAGCCATGGCAATGATGTAATAGGCAGCCACTCCCAGTTCAGCATGGGGCAGATCAATTTCAGTGATTACGGCTCCCTGGTCTCTGGCAGCTTCAACTGCTTTCTGGCAGCTCTGCAGGGTTTCGCTGCTCATGCTGTTTTCCCAGTATTGTCTGGGCAGGCCTATGCGCAGGTCCTGCAGGCCCCTGTACCGGGAAATTTCCTGAACATAGTCAGGCACTGAGCAGGGCGAGGATGTGGAATCAAGGGGATCGTGTCCGGAAATTACCTGGAGCATCAGGGCGGCATCCAGCACATTTCTGGTCAGAGGACCGGCCTGGTCCAGAGAGGACCCATAAGCCACAAGGCCGTATCTGGATACTCGTCCATAAGTGGGTTTGAGCCCGGTAATGCCGCAGAATGAAGCAGGCTGACGTATGGAACCTCCGGTATCAGT
>CAZHCY010000169.1:0-5866 GCA_964531185.1 uncultured Desulfovibrionales bacterium
TTAGCCCTTTTTTATGGAAAGCAAGGCACCCCAGCGCTTTTTTTGGTTGATGTAAGCAAAGACCTGGAAAAACAGGCTCTGGGAGAGCCGGTCCCCTTACGGGCGCCGCCTTCGGGAAGGAAGCCGTGCCTCATGCAGACGGCTTAACTTTTACAATCAAAGCAGCAGGTCCGGGTAAGTATCAGGACCCCTTAAAAAATTCTTCTGCAGTCTTTCTGATGCCGTCTTTGCAGATGCCCAGCATTCTGCGCAGTTCTCTCTGTTTTCCGTGTTCCACAAACATATCAGGTACCCCCATCCTCCTGACTCTGACATCCTGCAGCAGATCCTGGTCTGCCAGAAGCTCCAGCACAGCTGAAGAAAATCCTCCAGCCAGTACATTTTCCTCCACCATGATGATTTTTTTGAATCTCCCGGCCAGACTGGTGATCATTTCCTGAGGCAGTGGCTTGATAAACCTGGGGTTGAAAACAGCCAGAGACAGGCCTGTCTGCTCCAGCTCCATGGCTGCCTCAAGAGCGGGGTACAGTCTGCTGCCCACAGCCATGATAACTCCATGAATTCCGTCTTTGACCAGCTCCCCCTGTCCAATGGGAACAGCTGCAATCTCTTCACCTGCCTCAGTTCCAACGCCAACTCCACGCGGATATCTGATGGAGGCCGGCCCCTGGTGGTTCAGGGCCGCAAGTAGCATCCCGGGCAGTTCCGCCTCATCCTTGGGAGCCATACAGATCATATTAGGGATATGACGTATAAATGAAAAATCAAAAATACCATGGTGGGTGGCCCCGTCCTCTCCCACTATGCCGCCCCGGTCCAGGCAGAAGGTCACTGGAAGATTCTGCAGGCAGACGTCATGAATCAGCTGATCATAGGACCGCTGCATAAAGGTAGAGTAGACAGCCACCACAGGCTTGAACCCCTGGGTGGCCAGCCCTGCTGCAAAAGTTACAGCATGCTGCTCACAAATACCCACATCAAAAAATCTGTCCGGAAATTTTTGCGCAAAATCGGTCAATCCGGTCCCTTCCGGCATGGCTGCGGTAATGGCTACAATCTTGTCATCCTTTGCAGCCAGGGAACACAAAGACTGGCCAAAGACATCAGTATAACTGGGCAGACATTCCCCGGTTCTGCTGGCCATGCCTGTTTCAGGTTCAAAACAGCCCACTCCGTGAAAATAAGTGGGATTCTCCTCAGCCGGTCCATATCCCCGACCTTTGCGGGTCAGAACATGTACCAGCACAGGTCCTTTAAGATCTTTGAGCTCTCTGAAGACCCGGATCATGGATCTGATGTTGTGCCCGTCCACCGGACCGATATAGTTGAACTTGAAGGCCTCGAACAGTATGCCCGGGGTAAAGAAGCCCTTTAAAGATTCTTCACTTTTTTTGGCATAATTGAGGATATCGTCACCAATCCTGGGGATGGTGCGCATCAATGACTCCACTTCCTTTTTAACCCTGACCATCCACCTGGAGGACAGTTTTCTGCTCAAAAAGGATGAAAGGGCTCCCACATTCCTGGAAATGGACATCTCATTATCATTTAAAATTACAATGAGATCCCTGTCCAGGTCACCGGCCTGGTTCAATCCTTCATAAGCCAGCCCTGCAGTCATGGAGCCGTCCCCGATAACAGCCAGAACCTTGTTCTGTTCTCCGGCAATATCCCGGGCAACCGCCATGCCCAGGGCAGCGGAAATGGAAGTACTGGAATGCCCTACACCAAAATGATCAAAAGAACTTTCATCCATCCTTGGAAAACCGCTGATACCGCCAAAGGAACGCAGGGTATGAAAAAGATCTCTTCTCTGGGTAAGAATCTTATAGGCATAGGCCTGATGTCCCACGTCCCAGATAATCCTGTCTTTGCGGAAATCAAATATATTCATCAGAGCCACGGTCAGCTCCACCACGCCCAGGGAAGGGGCCAGATGCCCACCAGTGGTGGAAACCACCCTGATTATCAGGTCCCTGATTTCAGATGCCAGCTGCTCCAGTTCACTGGCATTCAATTCTCTGACCCGATCTGGATCATTAACGCTTTCCAGGATGTTTTCAAATGTATCCGGCATTTTTTTCATATAAAAAGGCGGCCTTCAGACCGCCCTTTGAGTTTGTCTGGTTTAATGGTTTTACCAATTCTTTTCAGCCTGCCTGGCATAAGCCTCTTCCTGCTCCTCAAAGGTGGCAAAGCCGGCATGATGCAGGGCATCATTCACAGTGGTCTGCCAGTCCCAGTTGGAATAAATGACAGGCTTATGAAAAGTGGCCCTGAATCTGTTCATCTCCTGACGATAAAATTCTTCTTTTTCAGACCCCAGGCTGGCATACAGCTGATCATGCAGTCTGCCCAGCTCTCCTTCGTACCAGTCCAGAAGATCCTTTTCAGAAGAATATTTTTTGAGAATATGTTCGTAGTTGTTCTTTTTCAGAAGTTCCTGCAGATTAGTAAAGTGCTGTTTCTTTATCCAGGCCCCAAGGTCTTTGAGTTTTATGTCTTCCTGTTCAGTCTTGGCAAATTCATATTTGGTCTGGGCATAGGTATCAGGCACCACTGAGGCAGAGACTATTCCGGCTATGCACACCAGTCCTCTGATGATTTTGCTGTTGGATACCCCCTGTCCGCAGAAACCGACCTTTTTCCCGAACTTCTGACCTGTGAAAATGGTGGACAATATTGCCCAGACCACCGCCGGATCCTCTTCATCATAGATATGTCTCATCCTGGAATTATCCCGGTCAGTACCCAGAACAAGCTGAGTCATGTCATTGGATCCAATGGAAAAACCGTCAAACTCACGGATGAATTCCTTGGCAATAATTGCATTGCTTGGAATTTCAGACATGAGAATAATCTTAAGCCCGTCCTCTCCTGATCTTAGTTTGTGAACATTGGACAAATACCTTTTCATGCTTCTGGCTTCTTCCAGGGTCCGGACAAAGGGCAGCATAAGCTGGAGATTGCTTCCGCCGAAAGCCCCTCTGGCCAGCTTGAATGCTTCAAGCTCCCAGTCATGAATATCCCGGGACACCCCTCTGTAACCGATCATGGGATTGTCTTCATGATCTTCAAAAAGCATTCCGCCCAGAAGATTTCGATACTCATTGGACTTATAATCAGTGGTCCTGTAAATGATCTCCTTTCCATAAAAAGCCATGGCAAACAAAGCAAGACCCTGAGAAAGAGTCTGGACATAGAGCTCTTTTCCAGACCTGTAGCCTTTGGAAATAATATACTGGTTTATTTTGTCAGTAAGATTTCTGACATCATCCATGCTCTGTTTAAGCCCTACCTTCTGAGCCACATCAGTACGCAGGTTTTCAATCTTGTTGAATATTTCCTGTACATAACTGTTGTCTTTTACTTTCTTATAAATGGATTCTATGCGGTCCTGGATTTCCCTTCTGGCTTGAATGTTTTCCGGTTCATCCCCGGCCAGAAGAAGCAATTCATCAGCAAATCCCATAATGATTGAAATGTGCTCCCTTAAATCCACTGAAGTCTTGAGCAGGTCAAGTCTTTTGGTGGCCAGGTCAATATGTTCGTCAAGCTTGTTGTCCAGCTCCCTTAGTTGTCTGTGCAGGGCCAGAACCTCATCCGTGCCCTTGACTCCTGATTTTTCCGTGAGTTCATTAACCCTTTCTTCCAGGCCGGAGATAATACCTACATATTTGCGCAGATTGAAATCCACGGTTACAATTCCGGAAGACAGCTGATCCCGGACCACCTTGGTCAGATCATTTTCCAGCTCTTGGAGTTTTTTCTGAACCACTGACTCCAGATATCCCTTGTCAAAAGCCTCCAGGGCCTGGGGATGCACACCAATATTGCCCAGCATGAATTCAGCCCGCAGCAGACCAACCTCAAAATCAGGAACTTCCCGAAGCCGTGAAAGAAACAGAGCCTGTCCCACATCGGCCAGAATCAGACCCACCTTGGTTTTGGTGGCAGGAAGCTTGCTCACGTCCATTTCTCCGCCTACTTCCACCAAAGGCACCAGACCGCGGTAAACCTGCCCTCTGGACCCGTCCACAGTCACTTCCTGACCGTCCAGTGCCCGCAGGGCCTCGAGACGCTTAATGCCGATAACCGCCGGGATCCCCAGTTCTCTGGAGGTAATAGCTGCGTGACTGGTATCTCCTCCTGCATCAGCCAGGATGGCCGAAGCTATGCGCATTCCCGGAACCATATCCGGATCGGTCCGGTCCGCTGCCAGAACATCTCCCTTGTTTATTTTGTTCAGCTCCAGTGCTGAACGTAAAAACTTTATGGTTCCCTGACCAGCTCCCCGGGAAGCCCCATTTCCTTCCAGCAGAACTTCTGCCTTGGGCAGCGCCTTGTCATCCACTTCCATGCGACGCATGAAAATGGTATGAGGAAACTTCTCAAATTCTTCGTTCCAGCGGGTTTCCGGCCTGGCCTGCACAAACCAGAGTCTGTCCCACTGATCAATGCAGAATTCAGTATCCATGATCATACCGTCATATGCCCTGCTGATGGCCCTGACTCCCTTGGCCACCATTTCAGCCTGAGCCAGGGACAGTGACCACCTGAATATCAAATCTTCTGGAACAGCTTCCTCTGTGGTGCCGGCCCCTGTTTCGTCATACACAATTTTCTTGTCTTTGTAGCCCATATTGCGAATAACGATCTCTTCGCCGTCAGAGCGCTGAAACACAAAAAACTTGTCCGGGGTGACCATCCCGCTGACAACGGCTTCGCCCAGTCCATAACTGGCGTCAATGGAGACCAGATCCTTGCGGTCCGTACCCCTGCAGCCTGTGGAGGTGTCTGCGCTGAAGGCCGTGCCCGAGATAACCGGATTAATCATGCGCATGATGCAGACCGACAAGGATGTGTTTTCAATGGACCATTCTTCCTTGGCCTTGGCAGCAATGGAATCGTCCCCAGTCCTTTCAGCCCTGGATACAGCGTCAAGAATGGCTTCCCGGCGATAGGTCATGCTCCTGAGATTATAGGCTGAAGAGCAGTCCCAGTGATAAGCCTCCACCACGCTGTTTTCACTGACAATATTCAGATAGGTATCCTGCAGACCAGCAAAGGCTTTTTTGCGGCTGTCCTCTCCGGCTGCCGAGGAACGTACAGCCACAGCTGTGTTTTCATGCCCGGCTTCTTTGCATATGGATCTGTAGGCATCCCGGACCGCTTTTTCCACCTCACCGGGCAGTTCCACACTGAGGATGGCCACCTGCACCAGAACTGATCTTTTGCGCAGCTGATCAATTCCTTCCGGTGACACGGCAAATCCTTCCACCACATTGTTGATAAAAGTCCGAAGCTTGATGGGAGTTCCGTCCTGACGGGTATTGCGCCTGACCTTCAGGGCCAGTTTACGGACAAATTTGCGCAGAAATTCTGGATCATTATTAATGGCTTCATCGCTCCAGTCTATGGCATCGTATTCCTTGTCCACAGCATTTCTGAGCATGGCCGCGTTAACTTTGGTTTCATCCAGCAGTTTATGAAAAGCCACAGCAGAAATGGCCCTGAACTGCGGAGCGCGGATATTTTCAATGGTATTCATTATGGCGGTGTTGTAGTTTTTACCGCCCACCAACAACTCCGCTTCCACACCAAAATCCATGATCTCCCTGGCATTAAGCACAAGCTGGGATCTGATCTGGTCCCGGTTTTTGTTGCCTTTTCCGGAATCATCTTTTTTTCTGGAATTGGATCTCTTCTCTTCTTGCGGCTTGGTGGATTTTGCCATTGGTCAAACTCCTTTTGTTTGTTCGTGAAACTTCGGCAGGCGCTTGCTGTTAATTTTTTAATTACTCAACAGATCTTGACAGTCAAAAATTCTCTGTCAACGTCTTGTATTTACTGACAATTTCCGGAA
>CAZHCY010000170.1:0-5772 GCA_964531185.1 uncultured Desulfovibrionales bacterium
TGCGCAGCCAGGCAGCCTGTGAACATGGACCATCCTGCCCCGGGCACCTTTTTTCTGACACTGGCACCGCCCTGACAGAACCGGCAGTGACCCGGATGCTGGAAGAAAAGGATTATATCCTGGTGGCTGAATCCCATGACAACCCCTGTGATCACCAGGTTCAGGCCAGGCTGGTGGAGCTGGCCGCAGAAAACAGCCCCGGGCCGGTGATTGGTCTGGAAATGGTCAGTGTAAAGCATCAGAATGTTCTTTACAGGTTCAATAACGGGCAGATCCCTGTGAATGAACTTGCTCAGGAGCTGGACTGGGAAGAAAACTGGGGTTTTGATTTTGAACTGTACCGGCCGGTTTTTCAGGCTGCAGCCCGCCTTGACCTGCCCCTGGAAGCTCTTAATGTGCCGGGACGCATCACCCGGACCATCAACAGGCAGGGTCAGGATGAGCTTGCCCGGGAGGATCTCAAGTATCTGCCGGTGCAGGTGATTGATCCGCCTGAAGAGCAGCTGGAATTTCTTAAAGAGCAGTATGCCTCACATGAGGATTTTTTTCAGGGTCACGGATCAAGCCTGGACAATTTTATTGCTGCCCAGTCAGTATGGGACAGCAAAATGGCGGAACAGGCCTGGCGCATTCACAGCCGGACCGGGCGGCCGGTGGTTATTCTGGCCGGCTCAGGACATGTGGCATCAGGTCACGGCATAGAGCACCGGCTGAGGGTCCTGGATCCTGAGGCCAGGATGGCCAGGTTTATCCCTGTCAGGTCGCTGGATGCTGTGGTCCCTGACGGATCCTTTTATTATTTCTGTCCAAAAACCGGAAAAAGGACCCGCCTGGGCATAGTGGCCTCTGAAACTGAGTCCGGGGTGAAAATCACAGGGGTGCTGGACAACAGCCTGGCCATGAAGGCTGGTCTGCAAAAACAGGATCTCATTGTCCTGGCCAATGATAAACCGGTTAAAACCATGGTTGACCTGCACAATGCAGTCGGAGAAGCTGTACAGGAAAGCAGAAGGATTCTGTTTGAGGTGATCAGGGATCAAGAGCCGGTATCCATTGAGATCAAGTTTGATTGAGATCTGTTAAAAGATCTGCAACAGTTCAGCCCTTTGCATGAGGCACGGTTTTCTGCCCGGAGGCGGCGCCCGCAGGGGGACTGGCTCTTCCGGGGCCTGTTGTTCCAGGTCCGGGCTTACATCAATCAAAAAACAGGCTCCGGGATGCCCTGCATTCCTTAAAAAAGGGCTGAACTGTAACGAAAATTTTATCCATGGATTTCCAGGGACATTATTTTGCCTGAACTGCCTGAAGTTGAAACCATTGCCAGGGGACTGCAGCAAGTTTTGCCCGGCAGAGTCATAAAAAAGGCTGATGTCAGATATGCTGGAACCCTGCGTCAGAAAGCAGAATCATTCAAGGAACAGGTGCAAGGCAGGACAATTGTCCGGGTCTGGCGCAGAGGCAAGCTTCTTATTTTTGATCTTGACGCCCGGGGCCATCTGGTCTTCCATCTCAAGATGACCGGCAGGGTTCTTCTGCCTGACCAGGACCAGCAGCCGGACAGGCATACACATCTGATTTTTGCCCTGGATAATGCTTCCCGCGTTTTTTTTCATGATCAGCGCAAATTCGGTTACTGCAGGCTGTTTGATGCAGAAGGACTCTGTAACTGGAGTTTTTTCCAGTGCCTGGGACCTGAGCCGCATGTCATATCTGCAGGTCAGTTTGCCCGGAGGTTCATTCAGAAAAAGGCCAGGATCAAGGCCCTGCTGCTGGATCAGAGCATGGTGGCCGGCATAGGCAATATTTACGCTGATGAATCTCTGTTCATGGCCGGGATCCATCCGGAAACCCCGGCCCACAGGCTGAGTTTGGACGGGCTGGCTGATCTGCACTCAGCTTTGGTGAATGTTCTGGATCAGGCCATTGCTGCCGGAGGCAGCTCTTTCAGGGATTACCGCAATGCCCAGGGTCAGGCGGGCATGTTTCAGGAAAAGTTTCTCATATACGGCAGAAAAGGCCGGTGCTGTCCCAGGTGCGACGCTTCTGTGGAGTCAGTCAGGGTGGCCGGGAGATCATCCTGTATCTGCCCGGTCTGCCAGGTACTTCCGGAAAAATAAGGAAGGATAGAATGTCTGATAATAGCTGCAGCCCTTTTACCTATGCAGAGTTGAACAAGACCCTGGAGAATCTGGGAATCAAGGATGATCCGGACTGGGTGGGTGTTGTTCTTTTTGCGCGCAACCTGGTCTTCAGAATGGATATGATTGATCAGGATCAGAAATCCAGACTGCAGAAGATGGTTCTGGACGCCCTGCAGAAGCGCGATTTTTCTCGGGAAAAACTGGACAGGTTAGTCCAGCATATCCAGGCGTCCTTTGCTGATGCAGTGAAGCACGAAATGAACCTCATGGCACAGAAGCTGAACAATGAGCAGAAGTTCAATGACAGACTTATTACCCAGATTCAGGGGCTGGTGAGTGAATTCAAGAAAAGTGTCAACAGACAGAGCAATGAACTTAACGACTTCGGCAAAAAAACCATTAGCGATATAGAGCTGCAAAAGGATCCTGAGCAGATAATCAGCTATATCAAGGGCACCATCAGCAAAATTGTCAAAGATGCCAGAAGCGAGGCCAGTAACTGGGAAAACAGGGCCAGAAACCTGGAGGACATAGCCAAATACGACAACCTTCTCAAGAATTTATTCAACCGCAGTTTTTTTGACGACTTCCTGGCCAGGTCAGTTCCGGAGCATCATAAATCAGGCCGTCCCTTAAGCCTGCTCATGATTGATGTGGACCATTTCAAGAAGATAAATGACCGGTTGGGCCATCTCATAGGAGATGACGTGCTCAAGGCCCTGGCCAAGTTAATCAGGAAGCTGGCTGACGCTCAGGATGGAGTGCCCTGCAGGTACGGAGGTGAAGAGCTGTGCATTATTTTTCAGAACAAGGATGAGCAGACAGCCTGGCACCAGGCTGAAAAACTGAGAAAAGAAGTGGAAACCTATAATTTTGTGCCCAGAGAGCCCACAGGCCGGATCGGGGACGCCATTCATTTCACCATCAGCATCGGAGTTGCTGAGCTCAAAAAAGACGATTCTCCTTCGGATCTAATAAGTTCAGCGGACAAGGCCCTTTACAGGGCCAAGGACAACGGCCGCAACAAGGTGGAGAAGTTTTCAGAGCTCTAAAGGGCATTGCCTGTGCAGGGCAAGCTTCCAAACTCTGCTCAGCTGCCTTTGAGCAGGGCTTTGGCCACCTGCAGATCATAGAGTTTTAAAGGATCCATTCCTTTTTTTTCATACATGCCCGCAGCCCTTTTGATGATATCCATATCCAGCCAGCCGTGTTTCTCCCAGACCTGAGGATGATCCTGGTTCCAGAGCCTGAATTCCACAGTGCCCTGGTTATCCCTGACATACATGCGCTCCTTTTTGTTGCGCGGATCCGGATAATAGAATTTGCCCTGAGGTATCTTCAACGAGGTGTCTCCTGTAAGAATTTTTCTGGTTTGAGCCGCCTGCCGGGAATCCATGGCCATTTAGACCCCCTTAATGGCTGCATTGTTTTTCATCAGAACATGGTGAAATCAAGGATCCATCTGGCAGTCGCCACCAGAATCAGTGTCAATCCTTCAAAGCGTCCTATTCTGTAGCCTGTTTTCATGAATATCATAACCAGGATGACCATGCCGGTCAGACTGATCATGCTGGCCGGGGCTGAGGCAGAGGTTTCTATGGGTTTTATCACGCAGGTCAGCCCCAGTACGCCTGCAAAATTGAAAATATCGCTGCCCACCAGGTTGCCCAGGAGAATATCGTTTTTTTTCTTCAGGGAGGCCACAAGACAGGTGATGAGTTCCGGCAGGGAGGTGCCGGCAGCCACAATGGTCACCCCGATGACCCACTGGCTTATGCCCATTGCCTCAGCCAGGGAAACAGCCCCCTTGACCCTGAAATGCCCGCCGGCACCAACAAGAATAAATCCAATGACAAGCTTGAGATAGTCTGCAGGCCTGGCTTTTTGAGATTTTTCCAGCTCCAGTTCAAGATTAAGCCTGGGTCCGCGAAATATTACAAACAGATTATAGGCAGCAAATACGCCCAGCAGAAAAAGGCCGTTGCCAGTGCTCAGCTGCAGGTCATTGACCATGAAAACAAGAGCCAGGGTGAGGATCAGAAGGAGCAGTCCGTCCCTGCGGATCAGGGTCCTGTCTGCGGGAATGGGGCTGATCAGGGCCATGAGCCCCAGAATGATGCCCAGGTTGAAAATATTTGAGCCCACAACATTGGACAGAGAGATATCGCCGTATCCCTGCAGGGCTGCGGTTCCTGTCACCAGAAATTCGGGCAGGGATGTGCCCATGGCTACTATGGTCAGACCAATTGTCAATTCAGACAGGCGGAACCGTCTGGCAATGAGCGAGGCACTGTCCACAATCCATACTGCCCCGGTCCAGAGCAGACCGGCACTTAAACACAGCATCAGGAAGTTGATGACAATTTCCATGTCTTGGACCTTACTCCTTTCCAGGGATGTTTTGCAGGACAGCTTCCGGATCCCAGACAGGTTCCTGCCAGGGGAGCTGCTCATGAATTTTGCCGGGCCAGACTGAAAACTCTCTGGCCTTATCTTCCTTAATGACGGACACCTGAACCTTTCTGCTGGATTTTCTGGCTCTGGGGCAGAAGCGGCTGACCATCCTGCAGGCGCTTTCAAGGATGTGCTCAGGCCAGGGGTTTTTGTCCAGAGGCCTTCCCAGCCCCAGAGGACCAGGGAAAGACAGAAGTTTTATTTTATAGTCATCAAAGCGGCATACCTGCTCCAGGCTGTGGTTGTCGTCTTTGTTTCTGCCGATACTGAGCCAGTAAGGACCGTTCCAGAGCTGTCTGCCCATATTGGCCAGATAAAAATCGTCAGGTGCAGGGTTCTGGAAAAAACGCAGCAAAGGAAGATATCTTCTGGAGGATTCCATTTCCGTGAGCAGGCATCCTCCTGCCGGGGTGGGAAGGGGATGGATGTTCATCTTTGCAGCCATTTCCAGCTGTTTTTTTCTGCCCCTGCCTGAGATGCTGCCCAGTCTGCTTCTGTTGACCAGACCTGTTTCTTCAGCCTCAGTGGGGGGCAGAAGCTTTGCTGACAGAGGGCGGATAAGAAATCTTTTAACCTCTGCATCCCTGATAATGATGTTAAGAGCGTCCCTTCTCTGGGACATGGGGCGCTGGCCGGACACTTCACCTGAAATGATGAACCCGGCCTGGAAATCCTGCAGGAGCTGTCTGGCCTTTTTAAGCATGAGTATCTTGCAGTCCAGGCAGGGGTTCATGATTTTTCCCAGCCCGTGGCTTGGGCCGGACAAAAGCATTTTGACAAAATCCTGGGAAATGTCCACAGGCATTATGGGCAGGCCATAATTCTTCTCCCACTCAGGGATAAGCTCAGGTTGTCCGAAAAAGGGGGAGATGAAATGCAGGCCAAGGACTTCCAGACCCTGGTTCTGGATCATTTTTACGGCCAGAATGGAGTCCAGCCCGCCTGAAAACAGGGCCAGTCCGTGATATTTGCGTTGGTAGCGGGCGGTCATTTAGAAAATCTTTCTGCCGGGGCAGGGCAGATAAAAAACAGGTGTCTGCTGAATAAGAGTTATTGAAGGGATGTTTGCCACTGGAATCAATGATGGCTCGTTTCTGCAAATGATGGTTGAACATTGCTGACTGAATTCTTGACAAGTATAAGAAGTATGAGGTAAAAAGTAAAGTTCACGCCAGCG
>CAZHCY010000171.1:0-1065 GCA_964531185.1 uncultured Desulfovibrionales bacterium
CAGCAGACAGCCCTGGTCCGTGTTCAACTTAATAAAACGGTTGTGGATGGAAATGACAACCTGGTTGTCGTTTTGTTCAAAGGGTCCAATGGCCGGATGGTCCACGGCATTGAAAAAAAAGATCATTCCGGAAAGCTGTTTGCGGACAATAATGCCTGAATTAAAACAGGCAAACTGTTCCTTAATTTTGGTTTTTCCAGGCTCCGGCGGCTTGTCCTGCAGGGAGATCTCCGGGTGGCTGACTTTACCTTCCCAGGCCTTGATCCGGATATCATACCGGTTATTTTCCCGGCTGACAAAAGGAGCAAAATAATGTCTGAGTTTGTGGATTAATACCTCTGAATTGCTTTCCACCCTGATTAAACAATCGTCCAGTTCAAGGGTCAGGCAGGGTTCAAAAGCCGTCTGCTGCAGCCAGGCAAGGAATTCTTTGAATCCAGGAGATTTTTTCATGATGTAAGATCCTGGATGACATAGTTACTGTAAAGCCCAGCAGCATCAATGCCGCAGGCATTGGTCAACCCTCTGAATCCGCCGAAAGCGGACACTTCAAACACCACCGGGCCGTCAGAGGTTTCCACCACGTCCACACAGGTGAAATCAAGACTGAAAAGACTTTGCGCTCTATAGGCAAGATCAATTATTTCCTGATCTGGAGAGCAGGATTCATAGCGGCCACCTGTTGAAGTGCACGTGTTCCAGGATTTGCCCTGACATCTGGCATAGGTGCCCAGATATTCCCCGCCCAGAAAGGCAATCCCCAGATCTCTGCCCGGGATGTCCACCATTTTCTGAATGTACATGGTGGCATTGCCTGAAGCCTGGAACTGCTGAATCCTGGACCCGGCATATTCATCATCTTCTATGACCATCATTCCCCTGGCCTTACTGGAATACAGAGGTTTGAACACAGCTTTCCCAAAATTGCTGACAGCATTTCGGGCCTGGTGCAAATTTTCAGTGATAATGGTGGGGGGCATGGGAATGTCTCCTTTCTGCAGGGTAACTGTGCAGCTCAGCCTGTTGATGGCGGACATGATCTTTTCCGGACGGGAATAGACCGGA
>CAZHCY010000171.1:1075-5758 GCA_964531185.1 uncultured Desulfovibrionales bacterium
ATGCAAATTTTAAAGAAAAATCTAAAAATTTCAAGGCGGATAAACATATACGGAGAAAAAACATGCCCAATCTTCTTGATTACCAGGGCATCCAGGGCAGCCAGATCCAAATCTTTGTGAAACAGGGATTTGCTGTTGAAATCCATGGTCACCTGGGACATTTCCACCACGCATCTGTATCCGGTTTTTTGTTCCAGGGCATCAGCCAGCTGTTCTGTGGACCAGCTGCCGGGATTGCCGATGACCGCGATTTTCAGATTTTTCATAGAGCTTATGGCCTTTGCAGGGATTTTAAAAGTTAAAGGATTTTTACCTGTATTATAAGGACTCCTTCAGCAAAACCAGGTTGGACAGCGCCGGCTGTTTTCTCCAGCAGCCAACTGAGTGAGGCCCGGTCCGGATCTCAGGCAGAACCGGAAAAATTAAAAGCTTGAATACTTGAATACATCAGACGGTAAATCAAAATCTTCCCAGGGTTGACCTTTATGGTCCATGATTTTTTCTGCCAGGTAAACAGCCCTTTGATACATGCTGCCTGCGAAATCTCTGTTCAGCTCAAACCTGGTGGAGGTGAAAAAGGACCGCATAAGTCCCAGGGCTGTTCTTATTTTGAAAAGACTGTCATGGTGTTCCAGGGCAAAATCCTGGACAAAATCAAAAAAGTCCTGATTAAGCTGGTTCATGGAAGCCCTGAATTCAGGATCAAAATTCGGCTGGCGGAAGTTGGAAACCAGAAAGACAGATGCGTCCTGAACATAATCTCCGTAACAGGACCTGTGCAGATCAATGAAATAGATCTGCTGATCTTTCTGATTGTAGATGATGTTGTTGGAATTGAAATCTCCGTGTATAAAAATGGAAAAAGGGGCATTAAGCCTTGTTTCAATATCTTTGAGACTGTTCATGAGAGAACCGAGAGAGGGACTATTGAGGCTGCCTATTCTGGGCTGGGAAAAATCAAATTCAGGATGGATCATGAGCACATCATCCAGCCTGGACATGATCTGGGCAATAAATCCTGAATTAACCGGTTCAGGCTTCATGGTCTTTTCCCAGATCAGATGCAGGGTCTCTTTGAGCAGAAAAAAGGCATTTTCCTGGATTTCCTGGTCAAAGAGGGAAAATGTTTCTTGAAAAGAGCAGCCGGGCAGAAATTCCAGGAGCATGGAACCGCTGTCTTTATGCTGGTTATAGCTGAATACCTTGGGGACCAGGCTGGGAAAAATCTCCCGCCAGACTTCAATATTCTGCTTCTCCCTGGCAATTTTGGCTTTTCTGCCTTCCTTGAAAAGGACTCCCTTGCCTCCTCTGATGGTGGGATCCATGATTTTGCCGATTCTACATCCTGACCTTGATTCCCAGATGGATTCAAAATCCACTTCATCAATGGGAATATCGGTATTTATGGAGTCAAGGTTTTCCTTCAGGGCCTGATACTGATGTATTTTCAGCTTTTCTCCGAAAACAGAGAAGATTACTGCTTCTCCAATGTTCAAGAGGGAGTCGCCCATCCTCTCCAGGTATCTGAAAATGAACAGGATTGTCACCAGATCGTGCTTGTTTTTATCAAAGTTGAGTTCTTCGATAATGGTGTCAAAGCTGTTCTTGTACAGTTTGTCTATGATGAATTCAGCCTTGCAGATTTTCAGGGCCAGATGCAGATCCCGCTGGAAGAGAGCTTTATTCACCAATTCCAGAGAGGAGATCATATGTTCAAAATAAGGCCTGTATTTGTAGTCATTCATGATGACCGGAGTCTCAATATAGCCTATCTGCCCTACGATATTTACTGCAAAGTCGCTGATCCGCTCCAGATTATTGCTGATAATGTTCACTGCCCGGATAAAATCAACCCTTTGTTTATGCAGGGTTTCATGGCCGTGAATTCGGGAAAAGCAGATGTTTTCAATGACGGATTTGTAATTGTCTATGTGATCATCTCTGGCTTTGACCTTATCCACAAGATCGGCACGGGGATGCTTTTGAGGCTGAGCAGCCTGCTGTTCAGGACGGTTTCCTGAAGACTTTATGATTTTGAGGGTGTCCTCCAGCTGTCTGACCACCTCCAGGACCATAAAGTGGAGTTTGTCTTCCAGTTCCGTGAAATACTGCATTTAAGAATTCCGCTGTGAATTTTCAGGCCCGGCTGAATCAGCCACGAATTTTTCCTTGTGATCTTCCCGCCACCTGAAGTTAAGATTTACCTTGACTTCACCATCCTGATGTCCGGCTGATATTTCAAATTTTATCAGACCATGGGGTTTTAGCTGCAGACTGCTCCCCTGATGGTTGAAATTGATGTCTCCCTTTTTAAAGCCTTCCTTAATCTCCTCAAGATATCTGCAGATGGTGTCACAGTCCTGCAGAGATTCCAGAGAAAACTGACTTGGCCTGTTCATTGGCAGTGCTCCATTGGGGTTTGCCCGGGGCTGAGCCTGCTGACTGAACCATATTTCAGCGTCCTGCATCCAGAACTGCAGAAAAAGATTGAATTCTGCCGGTTATCACTGGTCACACCCTGCATGCCCGGGACCGTATGATTGGCTCCTTTGGGTTTTATAAAGACTGTCTCAGGCATCAAGCCTTTCCCGGTAAGCGTCAATCATTTTGGGTCTGCTGAAATTGCCGACTATCAGAGATTTTCTGATGGACAGATCATCCCATGCCGGCTGGACTCCGATGTTGCGGTAGTATTTGGCTGCTTCAATCTGAGTGGGATCCTTGATTTTTTCGGACATATGAGTGTCGTCGCCCATGAACAAAAGCAGTTTTTTCTTGTCTGCCTCCCGGCTTTTATTCTGGCGGTTGATGACATTGACCAGAAATTCAGTGTATTCCCGGGACTGGGGGTTCCATACCTCATAGCCGTCAACATCATAGTCGCAGAGAAGAACCGGCCAGAACTGTTCAGGGTGAGGAATAATAATCCCGCCCCCGATGTGTCTGGCTTCTTCAATAATTTCCGAAGTGCGGTAAAAAAAGTCCAGGCTGAAGTTCTGCTTGACGATTTTTTTGACTGCCTTGATCAGAACCTGAACCCGGTTGATGAAATTGTCCGGATATATCTGCCTTTGAGCGTCAATATAATTTCTGACCAGTTTATTTTTGATAATCTCCCTGTTGATCTCCAATTCATTTTCCATGATCAGCCGGCGCAGCTTGCCGGTCTGGACTCTGGCAAACAGGATCACATTTTCACCCACCCCGGTGTTTTCAGCAGCCAGCTGCAGATAATCGTCCCAGCGGGGATCAATGATGGTGTCCATAAGTTCAAAAAGCTGGCTTGAGCGATATTCAAAGGTATGAGCAAGCATGGATTTCAGGACATCTGCGTTTTCCAGTTTTTTGCTTTTAAAATGCAGAAGAAGCTGAACCTTGCGTTGAAAACCCCTGGAATAGCAGTCTACTTCAACTCCGGAATACTCGCCGTCATAGCTCATGATCTGATTATGCTGGGTGGGGATGATCAGTTCATGGGTCTTGTTGGGAAACGTCTTTTCCACCCTCTGGCGGATCAGGGCCATGGGAATGTATTCCGGGTGCCAGTGCACAGCCAGAACATTTCTCTGGCGCGGAAAGATTTCCTGGGGTTCAACAATTCTTTTTTCCTGTTCCGGTGTAAGGTTGAGATCGATAATTTCCTGGAAGGTCTTGAAATCAAATTCAGTTATCTCCCGGGAAATTTTTTCCGGATCTTTTTTCTTTTTTTCATCAACCTTGACCAGTTCCATTTTTTTGGTTTTTTTACTCATGGCTGAACCTCATTATTTGTAACGGTCGTGGCATTCTTTCATAAGCCTGGTGATTTCACTGAATGCAGCACTGAATCCGGACATGTCCCGACTGGCATAACTGCTGGTGAGCATTTTCAGTTTTTCCAGAAATTCAGGGTAATATTCATCCCCGTAATCAGGGAATTGGGTCATGACAAGGCAGTCCCCGGCAAAAAAGTCAAAGTCTTTCTGCAGAGGAAACCTGTAGGCCTGCACATCATCCTGGATAAGGGCAAAAGACTTTTTCATTCTTTTTTTCAGCTTTTTATAGGATATTTCAGGATTTTTGGCAGGAAA
This sequence comes from uncultured Desulfovibrionales bacterium, assembly GCA_964531185.1. GTDB lineage: Bacteria > Desulfobacterota > Desulfovibrionia > Desulfovibrionales > Desulfonatronovibrionaceae > CAZHCY01. The sequence goes on from CAZHCY010000171.1 coordinate 5,146, forward strand.
ATCATCATACTCATCCCGGGCAAATTCCATTTCCACATATGTGGCTGGTTCTTTTTTAAGCCTGGTCTTGATCAGTATCTGATCATCAAGGTGTTTGAAGGTGAATTTGACTTTTTTGATTTCTGACCAGTCAAATTTTTCATTTCCCAGCTCAAGGCTTCCCTGTTCAAGCCCGGTGGCCAGATTCCTCAGAAAAGCCGCTGCCTCCTTTTGACTCATGGGCTCATTGAGCTTGAGTTCTTTTTTATTCATAAGCCCTTCTCCAGTTTAGATTTGTTGGGGTGAGCAAATAATGCCCTGCCTGGATAGCACTTACATGTGCTGAAGTGAAGAGCTTTGTAGCCGCTCTGTCCGGATCCGGCTGAAGGAAACATCTTCTTGCCTTGCCCCGGCTTACAGCTCAATTGACGCCCTGAATCAGATTCAAGCTGAGAAAAGCCGGCTGTACTGGCTTGCGGCTTCCTGGTTATGCCGGCTTGATCGGGTGTATTACCTGTTTGTAAATGATACAGACTCAGGTTTGCTTTGAATATAAAAAACAGGTTTATCCACCCAGGGAACAGTCCCGAAGCCAGGGACAGTCCCCGTGCCTGACCTGAATTTCCTGATTTAT
>CAZHCY010000172.1:0-5696 GCA_964531185.1 uncultured Desulfovibrionales bacterium
AAATGGCTCCATTAAGGTGACCATGGGTGGCTCTATTAGGGTGACCATTGACAACGGGCATTATGACGCAGCATCCGGCTTGGTTTCCGGACTGTCCCGGCTTTTTACAGGCTTTCAAACAGGTGTTTTTTTGTTCTGTTTATTTACATAAGTAAATGGAGGTGGTTATGCAGGAAAGATTCTGTGAGTGCGGACACAAGATTTTTGTGGCTTATGTTGTTACTTCCAGGGGGATTTACCATCTTTACAGGCCGTTGGCCCGCATGAAAGAGCTGATGCGCTGTCCTGCATGCGGCCGACCCATAAATATTGACAGTCTGCTCTGATGAGGCCGGCCAGGTTCCGGGCATGATGATGAATTCTGTGTTTGCCCTGGTGGACTGTAATAATTTTTATGTTTCCTGTGAAAGGGTGTTTAACCCTGATCTGGCCGGCAGACCGGTGGTGGTGTTGTCCAACAATGACGGGTGCGTTATTGCCAGATCCAATGAGGCCAAGGCTCTGGGCATAAAAATGGGGGCCCCGGCCTTTCAGTGCGCGGATGTTTTTAAAAGGCACGGGGTCAGGGTTTACTCGTCCAACTATACGCTTTATGCGGATATGTCCTGCCGGGTAATGGACTGCCTGACCACCCTTGCTTCGGACATGGAAGTCTATTCCATTGATGAAGCCTTTCTGCTTTTGAACGGATTGTCCGGCAGCCTGGAAGAGGCAGCCTCAGGCATACGCCGCAGGGTGCTCAAATGGACAGGTATTCCGGTTTCCCTGGGGGTAGCCCCCACCAAAACCCTGGCCAAGATTGCCAACGTCTCAGCCAAAAAAAATGCCCGGCATAATGGAGTTCTGGATCTTTGTCATGCTGCAGACCGGGATGAATGCCTGAAACAGGTGGAAGTGGAGGATGTCTGGGGCATCGGCCGCAGATACGCCTTGCTCCTTAAAAGTTACGGCATCAGGACGGCTTTTGATTTTTCCAGGCTGTCCACGCACTGGGTGGAATCTAAAATGACTGTCACAGGACTGCAGACTCTGCTTGAAATCCAGGGCAGACCATGCTTTACTCTGGAAAAGCATCCCAGCCCCAATAAATCCATAATCAGCTCCAGGTCTTTTGGCAGAGGTGTTGCTGTGCTGGATGAACTTAAAGAAGCTGTGGCCTGTTACGTGACCCGAGCCGCAGAAAAACTGAGAGCTCAAGATTCAGTCTGCTCAGTGCTGACGGTTTTTATCCAGACCAGCAGATTCAGTGAACACCAGGCTTTATACAGCAATTCCAGTTCTGTGTCTCTGCCGTATCCCACTGATTATACTCCTTTACTGATAAACCGGGCCCATGCAGTTCTTCAGGAAATATTCAGCAGAGGCCATGTGTATAAGAAAGCCGGAGTTATGCTCTCAGGCATAGAGTCGTCCGCAGCCAGGCAGCTTACCCTGCTGGCGCCTTCCAGAGAAAAGCTGAGCATGCAGACCAGGCTGTCCAGAATTATGGACAGAATCAATTCCAGATGGGGCAGGGGAACCTTGAGGCCGGCGGCCTGCGGCTCAGACCAGGGGCGGTCCAGGGAATCATGGGGCATGCAGCGCAACAGGCTTTCTCCCAGATATACCACCAGCTGGTCTGAACTGCCGCAGGCCCGGGCTGATGTCTGATTTGCAGTCCAAAGTTTTTTGACAAATCCTGCAGAGACTGTTTATATATCTGCAAATTTGTGTAAAGGCCCGGACAGGCACATGATTTAAGAAGACAAGCTTAAACCTTCAGGCCTTTGATGCTTGCCTTTCCAGACGCTTTCTTACCCTGTTCAAGGCTCAGAAGGTCTCCGGCCGGGGACTCATGCCTGATGCAGGGTCGGGCAAATAAATTATAAGGTAACAGTTTAGCCCTTTGCATGAGGCACGGGGACTGGCTCTCCCGTCACCCACTTGGCAATCCAACAGGCATTCAACTTCAAAAATTCAGCTCAAGTGGGTGACGGGGTGCCTGTCCCCTGTGCCCTTAAAAAGGGCTAAACTGTTACAATAAATTTATATGTTAATTTTTCTATATTTTTAGCATCTATTTTTTATTTACATCCATTTAAAAAGTCAACAGTCTTTTTAGTGTAAAATTTTATGTATCTCAGTTTTCGAAAGCTTTGCGCAATTATAAGCAATGCTTGAGGCAATTAAATAACAAATATTAATAAATGGAGCCGGAAGTCTGTGTGAAGCAGCTCCTCGAGTCCGAAGCAGGGTCATTGAATGGATACAAAAAAAAAGGACCCTTGCGGGTCCTGAAAAATACCTTTGAGGCTTGATCTATGGGTTTTTCTTGGATTTGGATATTTCTCCAAAGGCTGATCCCACCTTTTTGAGCATGCCTATCACTTCATCTATCATGTCAGTATCCATGCGCAGGTTGGCCATGAGCAGTCTGGACTGACAGAAAAGATAAAGGGCGTGAAGATTCTGGGCCATTTCCCCGCCTTTATCCACATTGAGGCTGCCGTCCAGCTCTGCCAGAATATTCAGGGCCCTGGTAATGGCATTGCCTTTGTCCTGGTAGTTTTTTTCCTTAATGAGAATTTTGGCCTGTTCCAGGAATTTTATGGCCCCTTCAAAGAGCAGGACAACGATATCTTCCTGAGTGGTGGTGGTAACTTTGGTGTTGAAATATGCTCTGGCTGCTGCACTGTACATGAACTGCCTCCCTTTTGTTTCGCTCTTTTCCGGGCCTTGCCCCGGGTTAATTTAATTTATCGGCAGGCAAGTCAGGAACTTAAGGAAAAAATTGCTGGTCTGGCTGGGATGGTCAGGTGAAATAGGCGTGTTCCAAGGTCAATTATGGGACCTGGCGGTTTTTTCCAAAGGCAGAACTGATGAACTGACAGGGACGGAAGAATGCATTTGGGCGGCAAATTTTACAGGGAGTTTTCTGGCAAGGGAGCATCAGGTGTTTTTGACAGCTGAAACAGCATATATTTTTACCATAGCAAAATCCTGGTTAAAAAAATACGGCTTGGCACAGGGTCTGTCCCTGGCTTGGGGACTGTCCCCGGCCTGGTTGTCAAAAACGCATAATGCTTCCCCCTGACAAAGGTTTGCGATTTGGCCCAGGGATTATTTTTCCGGATAAAAAGTCGTCTGTTTCAGAAAGCTGTGGGGAATACAGCCTGAAATTTCAGGGTCCTGGCAATGGCAGGGCAGAGTAATCAGTATCCAGAGGCTTTTTCCAGCAGGGGCTATTCAGAACTCAGCTGATTGATCTGAGCACTCATGGAGGTCTGCAGGTTGTCGTAATAGCCAAGCAGGGATTCCAGATTGGCAAATCTTTCGCGCAGGTTGTTCTCATACTTGACTATTCGGCGCTGTTCAGATTCTATTTTTCTGTCAATATTGTCCATGATGTCCTGATAGTTGTCCTTCAGGATGTTCAGGGTGCCGTCGCTGGAATCGGTAAGCTGTTTCAGGGCGTCTGAGAGTTCGTTAACCTTGCCGGTTTTCAGGCGGACATTGCCGGAATAGGTTCCCGGGTTCAGGTTGTCCACCTGGATGGACAGACCCCGGGCATCTCCTGTGGTGGCGGTTATGAAATTGCCGTCAACCCCTGCAGGTTCACCGTCTATATAAGCCGATTCGGGCACAATGGTTCCGTCGGCGGCAACTTCATACTGAACATCATAGATGCCCGGCTGTGTAATGCCTTTGAGTAGAGATCCGAACCGGAAATCTGAACTGGATGTGTCCGGTTCCATGTCCCCGCTGATGAGTTCGGCCACAGCCCTGGGATTTTCCTGCAGGGCCTTGTCCAGCTCTTCTTCATCAATGGTCAGCAGGCCAAAGTTTGGTGATCCCCTGTTGGCGTCAGTGCTGATGCCTATGGTGGACAGGGATGGGTGAGGGTCTCCGCCGGCCTGACGGTCAAAACCTGTGCCAATGGAGGACGTGATGCTTTTCATCCTGGACTGGATCATCTGCAGGCCATAGTTTCCAGTGAGCACTGAGCCTTCACCTGCATCGCTGACCTCGGTCTGTTCTTTGATAATGGTCAGTACCTCGTTGACTTGATCCACAAAGGAATGGACCTGTTCTTTGATGGCCTGGTCGTTGTTTTCCACCCCCACCTGGGTAAAGCCGGTATCATAAATATTCAAGGTCAGTCCCTCAATCACGTCACTTATGGCATTGGTCTCTCTTTCTATCCAGGTTCCGTCGGCCGGCCAGCCATCCACCCTGATCCGGGAATTCTGAGCCTGCTGGGATACGGTAAATTTTTCCCCTTCATCTGCATCATAAAAGGCGGTGATGGTGGTTTCGGGATTAATGGTTATGGTATTGTCAGCACCCTGATCCATACCTCTGAGCTGGAGAAAATGTTCATCGCCCTGGTTGATCATCCTGGCTTTTACCCCTGGGTTATTGGGGTCATTGTTGAAAAGGTTGACAAAATTGCTCAGGCTGGTCTCGTCCGGGACTTCCAGATCTACTGTTTTGCCGTTGTAAGTATAGGAAAAAATGTTTTCTCCCACAGCGTTCACCGGAGTATCTCCATCAGCAAACCCTTCATCAGAAAACATGATCTGGTTTTTGGCCAGTGCTCCCACTTCAATATTGTAGCTGCCTTCAGAGGTTTCGCTGCTGGCTGAGGCTGTCAGCACGGATTTATCGGTGGAAGTGGCTTCCTTGACAAAAAATTTATCCACTGAATCCATGTTTGAGAGGTTGCTGCGCAGGGAAACCATGGCAGTATTCAGCTCCTGGAAGGACTCCACTTTTTCCTCCCATTCGCTTTTCCATAGTTCAAGCCTGGCTGTCTTGCGCTGTTCCAGCTTGACCAGCTGTTCGATCATCTGATTGAAATCAGTGCCTGAACCCAGACCTGTAAAATTCATGCCCCCGGAAATCAGATTTCCATTGAGCATTTCATCCATTCCTTCCATTCCATCCATTCCATCAGCCATATTTCCTGCTCCCGGCAATTTTTTCAGTTGGTTTTACCTGGGAAGTGTTTTTGCAAGAAAAGTTCCTGAAAATAAAAGGGCTGGTTCACTTCCAGAGTGGACCAGCCCCGGTTAGAGGATTGAATTTAGCAGCAAGGCTCAAGGATCAGGAATGCCAGCTATCCGCCTATGAGCTGCATGGCCATCCTGGGCAGGTTGTTGGCCTGGGACAGCATGGCCACTGCCGACTGGGTCAGAATCTGGTTGCGGACAAATTCAGTCATTTCCTGGGCCACGTCCACGTCGGAAATCCGGGATTCAGCAGCCTGGAGGTTTTCAGCCTGGATCTGCAGGTTGGTGATGGTGTTTTCCAGTCTGTTCTGCAGGCCGCCAAGCTGGGCTCTGATGTTATCCTTGGAGATAATGGCGTTTTCAAGGCCTTCCAGAGCTGCTTGAGCACCTGCCTGAGTGGATACATTATGTGCATCCATTGATGTTGCAGCGGCATTGCCTACTCCCAGGGCAGATGCTGTGGAATTGCCTATCTGAATGTAGTAATAATCTTCATCAACATCATTCATTGGTCCAAAGTGGACTTTGATGGGACCGCTGGATTCCAGTTTTGAGCCGTCATGTTCGTCTGTACGCCAGTTGTGAGGATTGTTTCCAGGTCCGGTTGGATTGTTTCCTGACAAGTTTCCATTGAGCAGATAAATTCCGTTGAACTTGGTGGCGTTGGCGATACGGGTGATTTCCGAAGCCATGGCCTGATACTCG
>CAZHCY010000173.1:0-3276 GCA_964531185.1 uncultured Desulfovibrionales bacterium
CCGGGCGGGGGCGGGTTGAGCCAGGGGGAGCCCCACCACATTGGTATATGAACCCTGAATGCCGTCCGCCAGAAAGTCCCCTGCGCCCTGGATGGCATAGGCCCCGGCCTTGTCCCGGGGTTCGCCAGTGCGTACATACTCCTGAATGAGATCATCCCGGGCTTCAGCCATGTGCACAGTGGTCTGGCAGACAAAACAGCGGCTGATATTTTTTTCTGCCAGAATCAGGCTTACTCCGGTCATTACCTTATGAGCCTTTCCCCTCAGGCTCTGAAGCATTTCCAGGGCATGGTCATCTGAGCAGGGTTTGCCCATGATGGTTTGCCCCTGAACCACAATGGTGTCGGCACCAATGATCAGGCTGTCCGGGATATGTCCGGCAACCTGAGCCGCCTTGTCCTGAGCTGCCCTCAGGGCGTATTCCCCGGGAGGTTCATCCGGTTCAGGGTCTGGTTCCGCGCCCTGGGCCGGCCTGACCTGAAAGCATATCCCCAGTGAGGCCAGAAGGGCCTGGCGTCTGGGCGAAGCTGAAGCAAGAACAATATCTGCTGCAGGCCTGAACAGCCCCCGGATGTCAGGTTCGCGGCTTGAAAGAGCCTGTTTTTCAGCCATAAAGCACCTGATTATCAGCCGTTGTTATCCAAAGTGAGCATTCTTTTACCCAGTTCCTGATCCAGCATGAAAAGCCCGCCTCCATCATTGCCGGTCAGCTTGATCTTCTGCAGGACTTCTCCGGCACTGGCTTCCTCTTCCACCTGTTCGGAAACAAACCACTGGAGAAAGATGCTGGTGGCATGATCTTTTTCCTTGATGGCCAGGTCCACCAGCTGGTTGATCATGGAGGTGACTTTCTGTTCGTGGGCCAGTACGTTTTCAAAGACATCTGTGGGGGACTTCCAGGAGGCCTGGGGGGCCTGAATGGTTTCCAGGACAGGTCTGCCTCCCCGTTCATTTATGTAATCATAGATTTTCAGGGCGTGGGACAGTTCTTCCTGGGCCTGAAGACGCATCCAGTGGGCGCATCCGTTGAGGTTTATCTCGCTGAAATAGGCGGACATGGATAGATACAGATAGGATGAGAAGAGTTCTGCATTGACCTGCTGGTTGAGGCTTTTTTCCATTTTCGGGCTGAGCATTTTTTTCTCCTTGGCATGCATTTGCTTTTTGAGTCCAGAATTATCAGATTTCACTGCAAAAACTATGTTTTGCAGGCGCAAAAGTCAGAATTAAATGACCAGATGTCAGCAAAAACAAAGACTTAAGGTAACAGATCAGCCCTTTTCAAGGAACGCAGGGCATAGAACTCCAGGGCTGCTTTTGGTTGGTGTAAGAAACAGACCTGGAAAAACAGGTTCCAGGAAAGGCAGCCCCGGTGTGGCTTGCAAAGGGCTGACCAGTGAGTAGGGCAACTTGTTTCTGATGGTTGGCCGGTGGTCCCGAGGCAGAAGCACAATGCTCCGGCAAAGTATTTTCTAAATTTCACAATCCGGATATCCGGCCTGGTATTCAGAAGCCCCTGCAGTCCGTGATTGCGGGTAAATCTGAGATAATTTCTGAAGTGCTCCCGCCCGGCAGCGCGTTCAGGCAGAAAAGAAAGTAAGTGAATAATACCTGCCCTTGGGTTGTCAATTTTTCCGTGCTCCAGAATGGCTATTAAACCTTGAGGCCTGACTATTCTTAATGCTTCATCCATGATGGCGGCCATAATTTTTTCTGGGTGCTCATGCAGGGCCAGGCTGATTAAAGCTGCATCAAAACAGTCATCAGCAAAGCTGGTGGATCTGAAATCTTCCAGGCGGTATTCAATTTCAGGATCAGTGCTTTGTCTGGCTTTTCTAAGCATGGCAGGGGATCTGTCCACTCCTGCGGGTTCAAGGCCGGCCTCATGCAGAAACAGGCACTGCCTGCCGGTGCCGCATCCCAGGTCAACAACCTTTTTTATGCCCTGCCCGGTCAGAGCCCAGGCAATGTCCCGGCGGACAAAATCCAGAAAAGGGTTAAGTATCAGGTCATAGACGTGGGAAGCCAGGCGGTAGTCATCCCTGGTCTTCATTTAAAATCCGGCAAAAGGCCTGAAGCTCAGGCATAAAAGAGTCCGCTGCAGTGTAATGGATGGCATTCAGCCCGCGGGATTGAGCCCTTTTGACATGGGGCAGGTGATCGTCCACAAACAGGATTCCTGATGGAGGCGAATTAATCCAGTGCACAAGTTCTTCAAAAATTTCAGGATCGCTTTTGCTCATGCCCACATGAAAGCTGTTGTAGACCCGGTGAAAATACCGGAAAAAACGGTCCCGGACATCCAGCTCGTCCAGCCAGTTGACCTGATCGCTTAAAATGGCTGTGCCCAGTCCCTTGTGCCGGAGAGAGGACACCAGTTCCAGCATCCAGGGTCTTAGAATGAATCTGGACAGGATTTCATTCCGCAAAGACTGGTCTGTCCGTCTGATGCCTGTTTCCCGGCGAAAGGCCTTCCAGACGGTTTCCTCCAGGACCTGGCCGGTCAGGTAGCCGCTGGTGTGAATGAGTTCTCTGGTTCTTTGAAACAGGTCTTCGGGATCAAGCCCCTCTTTAAGAGCTATGGCCCTCAGGCCGGCCACAAAACCCTCTTCAGCAAGGACTCCTCCGTAGTCGAAGACCACCCACTGGATGGTGCAGTCTGTCATGATGATTGCCTTTGGCTGGTGTTACAGAATTATTTGCGCTTTTTTATCATTGCCCTGCCCGCTCAGCCCGGGATGACTTCCCGGGCCAGGGTTTCCAGGGCCTTTTTCACTTGAAGCATATGTCCCTGTTTCAGGTCAAGACGCAGGGAGATCCTCAGCCTGGAAGTGTTATCCGGTACAGCAGGCGGCCTGACCGCTGCTGTAAAAAGCCCCAGATCCATGAGCCGATCTCTGGCCTTCAGAGTCAGGGTAGAAGAGCCCAGGATGACCGGGATTATCTGAGAGGTGCTCTGGCCGGTATCAAAGCCCAGCCTGTTAAGATGCTCACGCAGCTCTTGGGCCATGTCCAGAAGTGGTGCTCCCATGCCAGGGTTCTGGGCCACCATGTCCAGGGCGGCCAGGCTGGCTCCCACCACGGCCGGAGGCAGGGCTGTGGAGAAAATAAAAGCCCTGCCCCGGTTGATGACCAGGTCAATTATTTCCCGGCTGGAAGCAATATACCCTCCATAGGATCCCAGAGCCTTGCTGAAAGTACCCATATGCACATGGATATCCTGCTCCAGACACAGATGTCCGGCCAAACCTCTGCCCTGCCCGCACACAACCGTGG
>CAZHCY010000173.1:3286-5690 GCA_964531185.1 uncultured Desulfovibrionales bacterium
GGTCCAGGCCCAGGAGTCGCGCCAGACCCCTGACCCGCACGACAATACCGGGGGCATGGGCTTCATCGGCCATGAGCAGGGCCCCCTGATCCCTGGCCAGCCTGGCCAGTTCTTCAAGGGGGACGGTATCGCCGTCGATGCTGAATACCGAGTCAGTGACAATTATTTTGGACTGGGCCTGGGCGTATTTTTTCAGAAGGTGCAGCAGATGATCAGTATCCAGATGACGATACCGGATATGCCTGGCCCTGGAAATCCTTATGCCGTCATTTATGCTGGCATGATTGAGGCGGTCTGAAAAGACACAGGTGTTACGTCTGGCCAGGGCAATGAGCAGGCAGAGATTGGCTGCGTATCCTGAGCCCACTGCCAGGGCGGCCTCTGTATTTTTAAACTGCCTGATGCGTTCTTCAAGGCGGTCATACAGGGCATATGTTCCGGAAATGAGCCTGGAAGCTGAAGCTGAGGTGCCGTATTCTTCAATTGCCTGGATAGCCCCCTGGTTCAGTTCCTTTAAGCCTGCCAGCCCCAGATAGTTGTTGGAGGCAAGGTTTAAAAGGCTCTGGTGCTTAAAGCGTACAAAAAGTTCTGACCCGTGATCCAGGTGAGGGATGGTCCGGGGATGGGTGAATGTTTTCTGCAGAGACCGGTCCCCGGCCGGATGTGAATGCTGCGGTTCACGCATGGATATTCCTCATGTGCCGTGGGCCTGAAAAACAGATGGGACGTCCAGCATGTCAGTTTTGTGAATTTTTTCTTTTGTCCTTGACACCCTGGGTGTCTCTTGCATAATGTGGCATGGATATTTCGTCAATAAAAAGTCGTAACAGTTTAGCCCTTTTTAAGGGCGCAGGGGACAGGCACCCCGTCACCCACTTGAGCTGAATTTTTGAAGTTGAATGCCTGTTGGATTGCCAAGCGGGTGACGGGAGAGCCAGTCCCCGTGCCTCATGCAAACGGCTGAACCGTTACAAAAAGTCTTATATTCCGCTCAGAGCCTGGAAGGGTGTTCCTTGGGGCTTTAATGATATTTATCGTATAAATTCAATTCTTAGGCATGGAATGGAGGAAAAAGTGGCGAAAAAGAAAAAGAGCTGTCTGCTGCTGCCTTTTGTGGTGGGCTTCATAGGCGCACTGGTCCTTGGATGGGGCATTTTTCCCAACCTGCTCTTCAGTGAAAAAGAGCAGCCATTCCGGTTCAGTCACATTTCACATGTGGAAATGGCAGGCATGGATTGCTATGACTGCCATTATTATTATGAGGATGGATCTTTTTCCGGAATTCCCACCACGGAAGAATGTTCAGCCTGTCATATTGATGTGATGTACGAAGATCCGGATGAAATTGTTTTTGTAGAGGAGTATGTCTGGGAGGAAAAAGAGGTTCCCTGGCTGGTCTATCAGAAGCAGCCGGATAATGTTTATTTTTCTCATCTGGCCCATGACATGTATGAGTGTACCACTTGTCATCCTGATGTGGAAAACGCTGAAGAAATGCCTGAATACCATGAAAACAGGCTCACAGGATACAGCAAGGACACCATGAAAATGTGGGAATGTGAGCGCTGTCATGCTGAATCCGGCGCTAGCAACGCCTGTTACGTTTGTCATAAATAATAAAGGGGTAAAAGATGGCACTTGACAGAAGAAGTTTTATTACCTTTGTAGTGGGCGGCGCTGCCGGGACACTTTTTACCCCGGTGCCCTGGAAACTTACCGATGATGTTTCCATTTGGACGCAGAACTGGCCCTGGATTCCACGTCTGGAATACGGGGAGATTATCAATAAAAAGACTGTCTGCAAATTGTGTCCGGCCGGCTGCGGCCTGGAGATTGTAACCGTGTCCGGCAGGCCGGTGACAGCCAAGGGCGATCCGGAACATCCTCTGAGCAGAGGAGGCATCTGTCCTTTAGGGGCGGCTTCAGTGCAGCTCCTGTACAGTCCGTCCCGGGTCAAAGCTCCGCTGCGCAGGACTACTGGTGATCAGTTTGAAAAGATAACCTGGGAGCAGGCCGGAGAAATTCTGGTGGAAAGGCTGGAAGGCCTTAAAGGCGGCAACAGTCTTGCGGTTCTCAGTGGGGATCAGAACGGAACCATTAACGATCTTCTGGCCGGATTCACTGCCTCCATGGGCAGCAGTCATTTCTATCAGATGCCGGATGACAGCCTGTCCAGCGCCAGGGCCTGGAATACTCTGATGGACGGAAGGGGTCAGATTGGATATGATCTGGAAAATTCAGACTATATTCTGATGCTGGGCGCGGATGCGGTTTCCAACTGGGGCACAGTGGTCCGCAACCAGAAGGCCCTTTCCAGCCTGAAAGGAAGATCAGTCTACGCCGGTCCGGTCCAGAGCGGCACAGCAGCAGCCACTGATACCTGGCACCCCATGCAGCCGGGACC
>CAZHCY010000174.1:0-5686 GCA_964531185.1 uncultured Desulfovibrionales bacterium
AAGGAAGACAGACAACTTTTGCCCATTGACAACTGTCAATCATATCAGCCCTTTTAAGGGAAGCAAGGCACAGGCGCCCCAGCGCCTGTTTTTTGTTTATGTAAACAAAGACTTGGAAAAACAAGCGCACTCAGAGCCAGTCCCCCCAGGCTGTATTCCTCCAGACAGCAAGCCGCGCCTCATGCAAATGGCTGAACTGTTACTTTTTGCAGAGGCCTTTTCCAGGCTTAAATAACAGCTCCCGGTGCAAGCCGGCAATCTGCTTGACTTTGTTCGGCGTTCCAATAATCTTGATCCAGGATCAGTGTTTGTTTGCCGGCAAACCTTTCCAGCCCCGGCCAGAAGGCTGCCCTCCGGCCTGCCCTTCACTTCCTGAAAAGGGCAGAGACAAAGGTTTTCGTTGCTGTCTTGTCCGGAGTATATTAAAGACCTGGCCCTTGCGGCGGCTGCAATCTTTTATCCGGGAACAGCATCCCGGCAAAGGAGATGTTCATGAAAAATCTCTTCTTTTCTTCCCTGTTCTTCTTTTTTATTTTCACCAGCCCTGCCCTGGCCCAGGACATACCTGACATCACCGGCAAATGGAGCGGCAAAAGCCAGGTTCATTCAGTCAACCATCCATACCTCCAGGGAGAAAATACAATCCTTGAAATAACCAAACAAAAAAGCAACCTTTTTGAAGGAACCAAATCCTATTATAACACCGTTCATGAAATAACCTTTACTGAAAAACTTAGCGGCAGTATTTCCCCAACCGGCCTGATTCTCATTGCCGAGCACCAGGACGGCTATCTCATGGGACAGATCCAGGATGACGGCTCCCTGATTCTGCAGTACGCTGAATGCGGCAGCACAAGTCATGAGCCCAAAGCCGCATTCTATCATTTCACAAGAGAATAATGACTGACTGAGCTGCGGGCATTATTCATAATGTCACTTACTCAGGCATCAAGCACTGATCCATAAAGGAGTCTTCTTTGCACATTGTCACCGGAGGCGCAGGATTTATCGGCAGCGGTTTTGTTTATCAGCTGAACACCATGGGGACTGAAGACATCCTTGTGGTGGATAATCTGGGCACTTCAGAAAAATGGAAAAATCTGGTTAATCTCAGATACAGAGATTATGTGCACAGGGATGAATTTCTGTCCCGCCTGGAAAAAGGGGAATGGAATAATATTCAGTCCATCATTCACATGGGGGCCTGTTCTTCCACCACGGAAAAAGATGCTGACTTCCTCATGCAGAACAACCTCAAGTATTCCAGGGCCCTGGCAAAATACTGCCTGGCCTCGGGAGCCAGGTTCATCTGTGCCAGCAGCGCAGCCACTTACGGGGACGGCAGCCGCGGCTTTGAAGATCAGCACCAGATGCTTTACCGGTTCAAACCCCTGAACATGTACGGGTATTCAAAACATCTTTTTGATCTCTGGGCCTTGAAAAACGGCTGCCTGGACAAGCTGGTCTGTCTGAAATTCTTCAATGTCTATGGGCCCAATGAATATCACAAAAAAGACATGCAAAGCGTTGTGCGCAAGGCCTACTTTCAGATCCTGAAGACAGGACGGGTCAGGCTGTTCAGGTCCTGCCGCCCTGATTACGAGGATGGCGGACAGAAAAGGGATTTTATCTACCTCAAGGACTGCCTGAAAGTCATGGCCTGGCTGCTGGAAAACCCTGAGGTCAACGGAGTGTTCAATCTCGGTTCAGGCAGGGCCAGAACATGGAATGACCTGGCCAGATGCGTATTCAGAGCCATGAACAGGGAGCCGGACATAGAATACATTGACCTGCCTGAACACCTGCAGGGCAAGTATCAATACTACACCAGAGCGCCCATGGACAAGCTCAGACAGGCTGGATGCCCTCTGCAGATGCACAGCCTGGAACAGGGAATAAAAGACTATGTGACCAATTACCTGAGCAGGGAGGATGATCCCTTTCTGGGCAATGAAGCCTGAACAGCGCTCTGTCCGGACATCCTCAGACGTATTCAGGATCAATGGCTGCCTGGCCATTGTCCAGAATCAGTTTCAGATACTGAACCGTGGTATTGTCAATGGGCACCAGAGGGAATTGTTTTCTGCAGAAATCGCAGCTGCCCATGGAAGGTTCGGTGGGGGCCAGCAAAGGCACGTTCCGGCCGCAATGGGGACATGGATAAAGCATGACCAGTTCCATGCCCACCGGACGGACCGGGCTTAAAAATTTTTGTTCCGCCATATTTTATTATTCTCCTGCAGCAATCAGGCTTTTCCCGGTCATCTCTCCGGGCTTGGCCATATTCCAGATGTCCAGAATGGTGGGGGCTATGTCAGCCAGTCTGCCCTGGTCTCTGAGCCCGCCTGGAGCCAGAGAGTCATCCCTGGTGATCAAGCAGAAAGGGACCTGATTCAGGGTATGCGAAGTTCTGGGGCTGCCATCTGGAGTAAGCATTTCCTCGGCGTTTCCGTGATCAGCTGTTAAAAGAACCACCCCGCCCCTGTCCAGCATGGTCCTGACTACCCGGCCCACACATTCATCAACAGCCTGACCGGCCTTTATGGCCGCCTCTATGCTTCCGGTATGGCCCACCATGTCCAGATTGGCAAAATTGCACACATAAAGACTGTGCCCGGCCTCTTTGATCTTTTCCGTCAGCTTGTGTGCAACTTCATAAACACTCATCTCAGGCTTGAGATCATAGGTGGCCACTTCCCTGGGCGAGGGAACCAGAATCCGGTCTTCCCCGGGAAAAGGCTTTTCAACCCCGCCGTTAAAAAAATAGGTCACATGAGCGTATTTTTCAGTCTCGGCCAGCCGCAGCTGCAGCAGATCCCTGTCTGAAACCACCTGGCCGAGAATATTAACCATCTTTTCCGGAGGAAACAGGACAGGGATATCAAAATTTTTGTCATACATGGTCATGGTGGCCATGTGCACATCCGGTTTTTTCAACCTCTGAAACCCGTCAAAGTCCCGGCTGATCAGGGCCATGGTCATCTGTCTGGCCCTGTCCGCCCGGAAATTGAAAAAAATGACCCCGTCCCGGTCATTGATGAGTCCTGCGGGCTGTCCCTGGTCATCCACAATCACATGCGGGCGGACAAACTCATCGGTTTCCCCATTCTGGTAAGATTTTTCAATAAGCTGTACCGGATCACTGGATCTGGGACCCTGGCCGCTCACCATGGCCTCATAGGCCTGTCCGGTCCTGTCCCAGCGTTTGTCCCTGTCCATGGCATAGTATCTGCCGCTCACAGTGGCTATCCTGCCTGTACCGAGCTCCTGCAGATACTTTTGAAGCTCAGCCACAAATCCGGCCCCGCTGGTGGGAGAAGTGTCCCGGCCGTCCAGAAAGCAGTGTATGCAGATATCAGAGATACCCTGGTCTGCTGCAATCCGGATCAGGGAGTGAAGATGCTTCTGCAGGCTGTGCACCCCGCCGTCGGAAACAAGCCCCATGAGATGCAGGCAATTCTTTCTGTCCACCTGGTTCAGCAGGGTGTTCAGGACTGGATTTTTTTCCAGCTCATGGTCCTCAATGCTTTTATTGATGCGCATGATATCCTGAAATACGATCCTTCCGGCCCCGATATTCAGATGACCCACTTCGGAATTGCCCATCTGTCCTTCAGGAAGGCCTACGTCCGGTCCAGAACAATTGAGTCTGGTCCAGGGGTACTTGTCCAGAAAAGCGTCAAGATTAGGGGTTAAAGCCTGGGCCACAGCATTGCCCCTGCCGGGCGGGGCCAGCCCCCAGCCGTCCAGAATAAGCAGCAGAACAGGGTTTTCAGCAGGTTCAGTCATTGTTTTCTCCTGCAGCCTTGAGAAGAATTTCTTTCCCTTTGGTCCAGAATCCTTCCAGATTATAAAACTGGCGGGTTTCCGCAGTAAAAATATGGACTATGATCTCATTGATGTCCAGCAGGATCCATTCTCCCTCCTGATAACCTTCCATGCCCAGATAATCCAGATTCTGTTTTTTTATTTCTTCCAGAAGATTATCCGCCAGGGACCTGGCATGCCTTACTGAATGAGCAGTGGCAATGATCAGTCCTTCAAAGGCGCTGGAGTAGCTGCTGACATCCAGGGCTGTGACCCTGTCAGCCTTCTTGTCCAGAAGAAACCTGCCCAGATGAAGCAGAAAGTCTTCCAGAGTTTTATCCTTACTCTTTTTGTTCATCAGTGATTTTGCCTGGTTATCCTTTTTCATAAAATATATTCAGAACTTGACAGTCAAAAACTCTCTATCAACGTCTTGTATTTACTGGCAATTTTCGGACTCCTGAATGTCCGCATCATTATCAGCTTCAACAGCCTGATTTCTTTATCTTTAACTTTTAACTCTCAAGATTCAGAAGATGAATATGTTCAATCCCGGCGCGAGCCGGATCATCCCAGCAGGGCTTCTGGTGCGGAAAGTATCTTCCTGGCCAGCAGGCAGTCCTTTTCTATCTGAGACTTGAGTTCATCAATGCCTGAAAACTTTTTTTCCGATCTAAGCCTCTGGACAAAATGGACCGTGGCCTTTTCACCATAGATATCCTGGCTGAAATCAAATATATGCACTTCCACAGACAGATATTCATTACCAAAGGTTGGATTGTAGCCAATATTGGCCACACCTGCCCACACCCTGCCCTTGACTTCAATCCAGACCGCATAGACCCCTGTTTTGGGAAACAGTTCATCCTTGAGCAGAATGTTGGCCGTGGGGAATCCCAGAAGGGCGGCTCCGCGCCGCTGGCCAGTGACCACTTTGCCTTCTGCGTTGAAAAACCGGCCCAGAAGAGGTCTGGCATCCCATACCCGGCCCTCTTCCAGCAAATCCCTGATCCTGGTGGAACTAACAATGGCCCCTCCAACCATAACCGGCGGGAAACGGTCCACTGCAAAGCCGTAAACCCTTCCCAGGTCCCGGAGCAGGTTGAAATTTCCCCGGCGGCCCTTGCCGAATGCGTAGTCATAGCCAATGATAAGTTCCCTGACCTTTAAACCTTTCACCAGGATATCACGGACAAATTCTTCAGGCTCCAGGGATGCCAGCTGCATATTAAAATGGATGCACAGGGTATAATCAACGCCCATGGCATCTATAAGCCTCAGTTTCTGCCCGGTGAGGGTGATAAAGGGAGGAGTCTTTTTGTCCACCAGAACCCGCATGGGGTGGGGATCAAAAGTGACCACCATGCTGGCCATCCCGGTCAGCCTGGCCCGTTTTTTAACCTTCATGATCAGCTGCTGATGGCCGATGTGCACCCCGTCAAAATTGCCTATGGTCAGACACGAAGAGTCGATCCTGCCGGCCAGTTGCTGAAAGTCATGGATAATCATCTTCTTAGGAAATCCTGTATACTCTGAAAAATCTACTCTTGTGTATGGGTTTAGCTCAGTACGCAAACCAGGTGTTCTGCCCCGGGCATATAACCAGGAAGCTCATGGTGCTCAGGATTCTGCATGCTCAGTCAGGGCCTTTCAGCCCGGGATCAATGCCCGGTGTATGCCCGGATGCCTGTCTTCCGGCTGTTGGTAGAGCAAAAAAAATCAAAGCCGGTAACAGTTTAGCCGTTTGCATGAGGCACGGGGACTGGCTCTCCCGTCACCCACCTGGCAATCCAGCAGGCATTCAACTTCAAAAATTCAGCTCAGGTGGGTGACGGGGTGCCTGTCCCCTGCGCCCTTAAAAAGGGCTAAACTGTTACCA
>CAZHCY010000175.1:0-5667 GCA_964531185.1 uncultured Desulfovibrionales bacterium
CTTCAGAATAAATCAGGGCCGGACCGGTTTTGAAATTCACCCCCGGCCGCCCGTGTTCAGGGCTGAAAATCAGGGCTTGCCATGACTTTGCCTCCAAACTTTGACAGAGCAGGAACATCCTCAGGTGCCAGCCTGTCTCAGGGGATTGAAAAAAAATCCTCAGATCTCATCCGAAAATTGCCCCCCCAGAACCTGGAAGCTGAACAGGCGGTTCTGGGCGGGGTTTTTTTGACCAACAGCGTCCTGCATTCCATAATAGACACTCTGGCTGAAGAGGATTTTTACTCTTCCTCACATCAGATCATCTACAGAAGTTTTGTTGATCTGTACCGCAGAAATGTTCCAGTGGATCTTCTGACAGTGCATGAGGATCTGGAAAAGAACGGGGTCCTGGAACAGGCCGGGGGAGCAGTCTACCTGGCTTCTCTGACCGAGGCCGTGGCCTCCAGCGCCAACGCCCTTTATTATGCCCAGATAGTCAAGGAAAAAGCCATCCGCAGGCATCTTATCCAGGCGGCCACGGAAATAATTTCCAGAAGCTACGAGCCTTCGGCTGAGGTGGGTGATCTGCTGGATTCGTCTGAGCAGAGAATATTCAGCATCAGCGAGGCCAAGACCAAACAGGTCTTCAGGTCCAGCAAGGAGCTGGTGGGACAAGTGTTTGACCTGCTGGCCAAAAGGGTGGAGCGCAAAGAACTGGTCACCGGCGTGGCCACCGGATATAATGGTCTTGATGAGATTACCGCCGGATTTCAGCCCACGGATCTGATAATCATAGCAGCCAGGCCCAGCATGGGCAAGACAGCCTTTGCCCTGAACGTGGCCATGCGTTCAGCCACCGCCCATGAGGTTCCCACAGCCATATTCTCCCTGGAAATGTCCATGGAGCAGCTTATGATGCGCATGCTGTGTTCCTTTGGCAAGGTGGACCTGAAAAATCTGAGAACAGGCTACCTCAGTGATGAAGACTGGAACAGGCTGTATTACTCTGCAGAGGCCCTGTCCCGGGCCCCCATTTACATTGACGATACGCCGTCCCTTTCCTCCCTGGAAATGCGGGCCAGATGCCGCAGACTCAAGTCAGAAAAAAAACTGGGCATGGTTGTTGTGGATTATCTTCAGCTCATGCGGGCCGGCCGGAGAATTGATTCCAGGGAGCAGGAAATTTCTGAGATATCCCGGTCTTTAAAGGCCCTGGCCAAGGAAATTGATGTTCCTGTGCTGGCCCTTTCCCAGCTGAACCGCAAAGTAGAGGAAAGGACCAATAAAAGACCAGTGCTTTCTGATCTGCGGGAGTCCGGAGCCATTGAGCAGGATGCAGATGTTATCCTGTTTTTGTATCGGGATGACGCCTATAACAAAAAAGAGGACAACCCCAGAAAGGGAATTGCCGAAGTAATCGTGGGCAAGCAGCGAAACGGACCAGTGGGGGTGGTGGAGCTTTCCTTTCTGGAAAAATTTACAGCCTTTGAGAATCTGGCTGAAGTTCCGCCTCCATCGGAAAATCAGGATGATCAGCTTTTGTAGAACCGCTCAGGCATGCTCCAGGGCCGGATCTGCTGAAGACTCTTTTTCACCCAAAGCCAAAGAGGAACCAGCCCCATGAAATGTTATGACCAGATTGAGCAGGCAGAGAGAAAAGAAATTGAAAAAGTTCAGGCAGTCAGGCTGAAGAATACTGTGTTTCAGGCCACGGCTTCCAGGTTTTACCGCAGCAAACTGGCCATGGAGGGAATCAGGGTCAGGGACATCAACAGCCCTGAAGACATTGCCAGGCTGCCCTTTACCACCAAGGAGGATCTGCGGGCCAATTACCCGGATGGGCTGCTGACTCTGCCCCAGAAGGAGATGGTGCGGCTGCATGCCTCCTCAGGGACCACAGGCGCGGCCACTGTAGTCTATCATACTGAAAACGATCTCAATTCCTGGGCTGATCTGGTGGCCAGATGCATGCATATGTGCGGTGTCAGGCCGGATGACGTGTTTCAGAACATGAGCGGATACGGTCTTTTCACCGGCGGACTGGGTATCCATTACGGTGCGGAAAGGCTGGGCTGTCTGACCATACCTGCCGGGGCAGGCAACAGCAAACGTCAGATAAAGATGCTGAAGGATTTCAAGGTCACTGTGGCTCACATCATTCCTTCCTATGCCCTGCATCTGCACTCAGTCTTTGAAAAGCAGGGCATTGATCCTGCATCACTGAACCTTAAGATCATGCTCATCGGGGCTGAACCCCATTCAGAAGAAGTGCGCCGGAGGATCCAGGAGATTTACAAGGTCAAGGCCTATAATTCTTATGGATTGTCAGAAATGAACGGTCCGGGCGTGGCCTTTGAGTGCCAGGAGCAGGCAGGCATGCATCTGTGGGAGGATGCTTACCTGGCGGAAATTGTTGACCCGGAAACCCTGGAACCGGTGCCTGAAGGCCAGGTGGGAGAACTTGTCCTGACCACCCTTTGCAGACAAGGCATGCCGGTCATCAGATACAGAACCAGAGATCTGACCAGATTCATCCCGGGTCCCTGCCCCTGCGGCAGGCAGCACAGGCGTATTGACCGGATCCAGGCCCGCTCTGACGACATGATAGTCCTTAAAGGGGTTAACATCTTTCCCATGCAGGTGGAAAGAGTGCTCATGGCCATCCCTGAAGTGGGCCAGAACTATCTCATTGAACTGGAACGCGAAGGCTATCTGGATCAGATGAGGGTCAAGGTGGAAATCCGGGATGAATATTTTGTGGAAGACATGAGAATCCTGCAGGCCCTGCAGAAAAAGATAACCGGAATGCTGCGCGAAGAGATCCTCATCACTGCCCGGGTGGACCTGGTGGAGAGCGGAAGCCTGCCCAAGAATGAAGGCAAGGCTGTCCGGGTGGTGGATAAGAGGAATGAGGAATGATTGCGGGTTGACCTGTGGGATGCTGGAAGGATTTTACCTGCTGCTTATGGCAGCCGGTAAAAGATTCATCCGCTGACGCGGAAAGTCTGACTTCATCATTTGAGGGAAAGAAATGCTTGGATGCTGGGATAAAAGATAAGGCTGGAATGGGCTCGATTTCAGGGAGCACAAGGTTGTGAAAACTGAGGAATGGTTGCCAGGGAACCGGTATATAAACCCTGAACGGATAACGGACAACCCGGAACGGATAACGAAGAACAGATAACAGGAAAAAGCAGTGAAGTCAGCAGGGAAAATTATTATCAATATGCCTAAAGTACAGCAGGAGAAAGTCAGTGAATAAAGACTGCGGGCTGGCTTTTGTTCTTCTTTCCTCAGTTTTCACCGGCAGTCTGGTCATTGCTTCGGTGATTTCTTCCAAAATCATCACCATTGGGGGAGTGGTCCTGCCGGCGGGTATCCTGGCCTATTGCATCACTTTTGTGGCTTCGGACGTCATCAGTGAGATATGGGGCAAGGACAAGGCCAGGCAGGTGGTCACCGGAGGGTTTGCCGCCCTGGTGGCCTGTCTGGGGCTTATTCATCTGGCCCTGGCCTGGCCGGGAGCCTCGTTCTGGAACAATCATGAAGCTTACGGAGCAGTGCTGGGAGCGACTCCCAGGATAATCACCGCTTCCCTTGTGGCTTATCTCGTCAGCCAGTACCATGACGTGTGGGCCTTTCATTTCTGGAAAAGGATATTCAACGGCAGACATCTGTGGATCAGAAACAACCTGTCCACCACTACCTCCCAGGTCATTGACAGCACCATTTTCATTACCATTGCTTTTTACGGCGTCATACCGGTTCTTCCGCTGATTGCCGGGCAGGTGCTGATAAAAATCCTCATTGCTTTCATGGACACCCCTGCTGTCTATTTTCTGGTCTGGCTCATCAGACGTCCGGTCCAGTCAAGGGTGCCTGACTGCTCCTGAATCATCTATCTGTGGAATCCTTTCCTGCCGATATCCTGGCGCAGATATTTGTCAGCAAATTCGATATGGCCGGCAGCCCTGTAACAGCGTTTTACTGCATCTTTGAGGTCATTGCCCAGAGCGGTTACCCCCAGGACCCGTCCGCCATTGGTCAGGATCTTCTGGTTTTCAATCCTGGTCCCGGCATGGAATACCTTGACCAGAGGGTCCTCTTCAGCCCGGGCTATGCCTGAGATTTCATTGCCTTTCTGATAACTGGCAGGATAGCCCTGGGCAGCCAGGACAACGCATACACTGGTTTCAGGTCGGACCTTCATCTGTCTGCCCTTTAACTTGCCCTGAACACAGGCCAGCATGAGCTCCACAATGTCGGAATCCAGACGCATGAGCAGAGGCTGACATTCAGGATCTCCAAAGCGGACATTGTATTCCAGAACCTTGGGGCCGTCCTGAGTAAACATGAGGCCGGCGTAAAGGATGCCTTTAAAGGGTCTGCCCATGTCTTCCAGGTGCCGGATCACCGGCCTTATGACCAGATCCGCAACTTCAGCATATTTTTCCTCAGGCAGGACCGGGGCAGGGCTGTAGGCTCCCATGCCGCCGGTGTTGGGACCGGTATCATTGTCCCCTATCCTTTTGTGATCCTGGGATGAAGGCAGCAGCACAAAGTCGTGCCCGTCACAGAAGGCCAGAAAGGATGCTTCCTCTCCCTGGAGGGCTTCCTCTATGATCACAATTTCTCCGGCTTTGCCGAAAATCTGTTTGACCATCATATCATGCAAAGCTTCAGAGGCCTGTTCAGGCGTTTCAGCCACAATGACCCCTTTGCCGGCGGCCAGACCGTCCGCCTTGATCACCAGGGGATAGTTCTGTCTGGCAGTGTAATCCAGGGCCTGCTGATAATCTTCAAAAACCTTGAAATCCGCTGTGGGGATCTCTGCCTCCCGCATTAAAGACTTGGCAAATGCTTTGCTGCCTTCCAGCTGGGCTGCGTAGGCTTCAGGGCCAAAGCAGGGGATATTCTCCCTTTCCAGGGCATCGGCCAGTCCCAGGACCAGAGGCAGTTCAGGGCCGGCCACCACCAGTTCGACTTTTTTTTCCCTGGCCAGCCTGACCAGGGCCGGGATATCATCCGGGCTCACGTCTATGTTCTGACCTGTCCCTGCTGTTCCTCCGTTGCCCGGAGCAGTGTAGATCTCATGAGCCAGAGGGCTCTGACGGATTTTCCAGGCCAGGGCATGTTCCCTGCCTCCGGAGCCGACAATAAGAATATTCATGTATGACCTCCTGTGTTATACGGCAAAAGTTTACTTGATGGTAACAGTGCCATTTATTGAAGAATCTGGAAAAGCGCCCAATGTAACAGTTCAGCCATCTGCATGCGGCACAGGGACCGGCTCATTCAAAGCCCACGGGCAGTCCCATACCGGCCTGCCGACTTCAACATTGAGGACCCCCTGAACGGTTACCAAAAAACAAGGGCTGGGGCGCCCTGCTTTCCCAAAAAATGGGCTGAACTGCTGCAGTCCAATTCATTTCAGTCCGGGGTGCTTCAGCTTCTTTTGAACATTCTGTCCAGCTGATTCAGGTCCAGTTTTCTGCTCACTGGTCGGCCATGGGGGCAATACTGGTTGTCCGGGCAGGACATGAGTCTGGTCATGAGTCCCAGGGCCTCGTCCGGGGTCAGTCTGGTGCCGGCTTTGATGGATGTTTTGCAGGCCATGGTTATGAAGATCTGTTCCAGATCCTGTTTCCGGCCGGCAAGTATGTCTTTTAAGGCTTCAACTGCCTC
>CAZHCY010000176.1:0-5662 GCA_964531185.1 uncultured Desulfovibrionales bacterium
TGCCCCAAAAAGAGGTAAAATGTTGGCTTATGAAAGCATAGTTACGGATTCAGGTATGCTTATCTGCTATAGTGCTTGAGATTTCCGCTATCAATAAGTTTTCTATCTCCCTGACGCATTTTTTATCCCCAAAAGCAGAATTGCGCTTCTTCTGCAGCTTTTGAGTAATCTCGCGCCTTCGGACTTGGTCTTTACCTAAATCAACAGCTGTCTGGATATATGTTTCAACGCTGGAGCATATGGTTTCCGTAACACCTGTCATTTGAAGATTGGCGGCAGCATGCCTTGAACGCATCATCTCTAATGGCAGGGTGATTACGGGAGTACCCTGCCATATTGCTTCAAGAGAAGTATTGTTCCCAGACCATCCAATGTTATCCAGAAAAATATCACATAATCCGCATAGCGCAGTGAACTTGTCACTTGAAAGCCTTGGCAGAAAGACGACATGTTTTTCAGGGTCCAGGTTCAGCTTTGCAAACCAGGAATGAATTCTCTGCCTGAAGCAGGCAGTAATATCATCCGAATAGTCATGGAAAATAAACAAGAATTTTGAATCTGGAAATTTCATGGCTATTCGAGCATAAATATCATCATATTGCGGAAGATATTTGAATAAAGACTGGGGGCTCAAGTAGAGTATGTCTTTTTCTGGTAACCCCAGTGATTTTCTTGAGAGCTCTGCCCCTTCAGGGCTTGGATAGTTGTATGAGGATAGGTTGGGGAGCAGCACAAGCTTTTCAGTGTAATATTTTTGAGCGTCAGGTGGTTCCATAAGCTTGCTGGAAAGGAATATGTCAATTGAGTCAAGCCCTGTTGTCTGCGGGTGCCCTGCTCCAGCCATCTGGACAGGGGCCAGACGCAAGGCAGCCAGGCAGACTGTTTTCCAGTCCATACCGATTTCCGGAAAAATTATGGCGTGCAGATTGTCCCGGGCAATAATTTCAGCGAGATGGTTAACCTGAAAGTCTCCATGAATATATTTAGTGCAAAGTTGTGTGGCAGGTGAGTCAGGGCAATGAGTTGTGGCGTAGCCATAAAGAGAGAATTTTTGTTTATCAATATTTTCCAGCCATCCGCGTAAAGGAATCTTCCATACAGAATGTCTTGCAAAGTACTTGCTGATAAATCCAATGCGCCAGCGTCCGTCTTGTCCCTTTGAAGGTGCCTCATTAAATTCTGGCAAGTCAGGAAAGGCTGCTCGGACTACTCTTGAAATATAGTCGCCGTACAATCTTTGTAAATTGATATCATTTCTGCCCTGGTATGCGAGATAGAAAGGAGTTTGGACCAGGCCCCGGAAAGCTGTTGTCAGGGCTTCCTGGTTTCTCGGATCAAGTGTGCGCAAAAGATTAGTGAGCTGTTTAAAATAGTTTTCTCTTGCTGTTCCTAAATCCTTGTCATTCCTGTAGCATATGGAGAGTTCAGCCAGGCAGCGGCGCCATTTCAGACCATAGTCATTGGGCTGAAGTTCAATGGCCTTATCATAGGCCCCCAAGGATTTTGATTTGATATTTCTTCTGTAATAAAGTTCTCCAAGTCTTTCGTGAGCCCATGCAAAATCCGGTTTTTTTTGAGCAGTGTATTCAAGATGTTCCTGGGCCTGAATAAGCTTGTCATTATCGAGCAGCGCCACACCCAGATTAAAACGTATCATGGGGTTGTCCGGGCAAAGTTTCACAGACATCTCATATGCCTTGAGAGCTTTATCCTGGCTGCCTGACAAGCTTAGCGCGTTCCCAAGATTGGCCCAGGATCGGGCATCCTGATCATCATATTTTAATACCTGGGTATAAAGTTCAGCAGCTTGTGAAGTTTGCCCCTTTTGCATGAGCTGACAGGCAGACTCTAAGATTTTATTGATGTCGTTCATATATGTAAAAACAGCTAACGATCAGTCAGTACCAACAGAGTTTTTCTTATTCATGGGGAAATCCACCTTGATCTTGAACATGTTTTCTGCCGGGAGGTTGAGGATCTCTATGCCGGTTTTGCGGGTGATTTCCTGAAGGGCCCGGCTGACCGCTTCCCTGGAGGGGCCGATATATGTGAACCACACGTTTTGTCTGTGTTTGCGCAGGTAATTGTGGGTGACCCCGGGATGACTGTTTACTTCAGCCACGAATTCCTCGATTTTCTCCTCAGGAACGCTGGCCGCGCAAAGGGTGCTGTGCCAGCCCAGCCTGGCGGACTGAAAATTGGCTCCCAGGCGCCTGATAACTCCTTTCTGCCTCAGGGCCCTGACTCTGCTCAGGGTCTCGGCTTCAGTCAAGCCTGTCTTTTTCCCGATAACCGCATAAGGTCTGGACTCCAACGGGAAATCCGTCTGGATTATGTCCAGGACCTCTTTGTCCTGTTCAGCAAGGTCAGCTTGCATGCTCATCCGGTCTGATCCTTTCCGGCAGCAGCCGGTTCATAAGTACATAATGGTTCAGGAGCCATGAAATCGTTGTTCATGGTCAGGGCCCTGGCCCGGCATCCTCCGCACACCCGATGATACTCGCAGATGCCGCACTTGCCCTTGTACTGCTTCTTGTCCCTCAACTTCAGGAAATTGGGGGTGGATGCCCATATTTCAGGGAAAGGGGTGTTTCTGACGTTTCCGCAGTCCAGCTCAAGATAACCACAGGGCTGGACCTGACCTACATGGGAGATGAAGCAGAACCCGATTCCCCCGAGGCATCCTCTGGACATGGCATCCAGACCGAAATTTTCCTGATTGACCTGAATATTTTCCTGTCTGGCCCGCTGGCGCATAATCCGGTAATAATGAGGCGCACAAGTGGCCTTGAGATGCATGTCAGTGGTTTTGCGAAAATCATAAAACCAGTTGAGCACCTCTTCATACTCCCGGGCCGGGATGGTCTGGTCAGCGATTTCAGAGCCCCGGCCGGTGGTAACCAGCATGAAAATATGCCAGGCCACAGCACCCAGATCCCGGGCCAGGTTGAATATGTCCCTGAAGCGGGGCAGATTGTCCCGGGTGACTGTGGTGTTGATCTGAAAAGGTATTCCGGCCTGTTTCAGGTAATCTATACCGGCCATGGACTGCTCAAAGGCCCCGGGCACTCCCCTGAACTGGTCGTGTTCCCGGGCAGTTGGACCATCTATTGATATGCTGCAGCGCTGGATTCCGGCCTGTTTCATGAGCCGGGCGTTTTCCAGGGTGATCAGGGTGCCGTTGGGAGCCATGACGCAGCGCAGCCCCAGATTGTGGGCGTGGCCGATGAGGTCAAAGAGGTCAGGTCTAAGCAGAGGCTCTCCGCCGGTAAAGATCACCACCGGATCTCCGGTTTGGGGAAAGGTATCAATGAGCCCCAGGGCTTCCCGGGTTGAAAGCTCTCCAGGATAGGGCTCAAGATGGGCTTCAGCCCGGCAGTGTTTGCAGGCCAGGTTGCAGGACCGGGTGATTTCCCAGGCCACGAGGCGAAGCGGTGGAAATTCTTCAGAAGGTTGATTCTGGTTCATTGGCTTTAATTCTTTTGAATTGCAGGTTTGTGCCAGGTGCCCTGGCAGGCTCGCAGGCCGGACCAGGAAAAATCAGTTCCCGGCCCGGGTGTCAGTTGATCTGTTTCAGCCAGCGGGCTGCATCCCTGGCAAAATAGGTCAGGATAAGCTCGGCTCCGGCCCTTTTTATGGCAGTGAGGGACTCCAGAACGATTTTTTGTTCGTCAATAAAGCCTTTTTCTGATGCAGCCTTGATCAGGCTGTATTCTCCGCTTACGTGATAGGCGGCAATGGGCAGATGAAACTTCCGGCGCAGAGCACTGATGATATCCAGATAGGGCATGGCCGGCTTGACCATGAGGATGTCCGCGCCTTCCTCGAGGTCTGCTGCAGCTTCACGTATGGCTTCCCGGGCATTGGCCGGGTCCATCTGATAGCTTTTGCGGTCTCCAAAGGCAGGTGCGCTTTGAGCTGCCTCTCTGAAGGGGCCGTAAAAGGCAGATGCATATTTCACGGCGTAGGACATGACAGGAATATGCTGGAAGCCGTTTTCATCAAGGATGTTTCGGATATAAGCCACCCGGCCGTCCATCATGTCCGAGGGAGCGACCATATCCGCTCCGGCCCGGGCATGAGAAAGGGCGGTTTTTCCCAGAAGGTCCAGGCTGGGGTCGTTCAGCACCTCATTGTCCTGGATGATTCCGCAGTGACCATGGTCCATGTACTCACAGAGGCAGACATCGGTTATGATCAGAAGATCAGGAAATTCGGATTTGAGCATCTGGACAGCTTCCTGGATGATGCCGTCACGGGCATAGGCTCCAGAAGCCTGATCATCTTTTTCTTTGGGGATCCCGAAGAGGATAATCCCGCTTATGCCGTCCTTAAGAGCAGCAGACACATGTTTCAGGAGGCTGTCCAGCCCCAGTTGAAACTGTCCGGGCATGGAGGGGATAGGTTTTTCCAGACTGCGGTCCTGGCCCTGGACCACAAAATACGGCTGAACCAGATCCTGTGGGTTGATAATGGTTTCACGAAATATTTTTCTTATGACGGCTGTTCTGCGCAGCCTGCGTCCTCTGTAGAAGTGCATGAGTGTCAACTCCTGAAGGTTAAGAAGGGCTGATTTCCTGGTCAGTCAAATAGCAGGCCGGGTCCTGAGCCCAGACATCACCGTAATAAGCTTCGGCTCTGGCCCGGAAATTTCCGGCGCAGACATTGAGGAATCTGCACTCTGCGCATCGGCCCTTGACGTATTTTTTTTTGTTTTTCAGTTTGCTTAAAAGTTCAATGGACGGATCGTTCCAGATCTGTGAAAAGGGCCGTTCCAGAGCATTGCCAAAGACGTGCTGACGCCAGAACTGATCAGGATGTACACTGCCGTCCCAGGAGATGCAGCCGATGCCACGGCCTGAATTGTTGCCTTCGTTGAACTGCAGGAGTTCAAACACATCCCTGGCCCGTTCCGGGTTTTCCCTGAGCAGACGCAGATATACATAAGGTCCGTCAGCATGGTTGTCCACGGTAAGCACCTCTTTGGGCATCCCGGCTTCAAACATTTCTCTGGTTTCATCCATGATCATGTCCACCAGTTCCCTGGTGCCCTGATGAGACAGGTCTTCCTTGATGAGTTCCGAGCCGCGTCCGGAGTAAACCAGATGATAAAAGCAGACCCTGGGGATGTCCATATCCCGCAGCAGCTGGAATATCCGGGGGATCTCTTCCACGTTTCTTTTATTGACAGTAAAGCGAAGCCCCACCTTAAGGCCCTGGGCCTGACAGTTTTCCACTCCCTGCATGGCTTTTTTAAAGGCACCAGGGACTCCCCGGAAGCGGTCATGCACCTCCGGGCCTCCGTCTATGGAGATGCCCACATAGGACAGGCCCACGTTTTTGAGTTCTCTGGCCTTGGCCGGGGTGATCAGGGTTCCGTTGGTGGAGATCACTGCCCTCATGCCTTTGCTGACAGCATGGCTGGCCAGTTCCACAAGGTCCTGGCGGACCAGGGGTTCGCCCCCGGAAAAAAGCATAACCGGGGCTCCGTATTCTGCCAGGTCGTCTATGATGGCTTTGCCCTGCTCAGTGCTAATTTCATCACGCCCCTGGGTATCCTGGGCCTGGGCATAGCAATGCACGCATTTCAGATTGCATCTTCTGGTCATGTTCCAGACCACCACCGGCTTTTTGTCCTTGGAGAACTGAAGCAGGTGGGAGG
>CAZHCY010000177.1:0-5659 GCA_964531185.1 uncultured Desulfovibrionales bacterium
TTCCTCCATTGCCGGTTTTTTTAAGAATCCTGACAACCTGGCTCTGCTTGAGGATTTCAGGGATCTTGGCATCTGGCCGGGGTCTGAGCCCAGGAAAAGGCGGAAAAGAGCCCTGGCAGGTAAAAAGTTTGTCTTTACCGGGTCTTTAAAGAATTTTACCAGAGACACGGCTGGAAGGGCTGTGGAGGATCTGGGGGCGACTGTGACCGGATCCGTATCATCCAGGGTGGATTATGTGGTGGCAGGGGAAAATCCCGGATCCAAGCTGGACAAGGCCCGTCGGCTGGGGCTGAATGTGATTTCCGAGGCTGATTTTGTCTTGCTTCTGGAAAACAATAAGGAGTAGTGCATATGAATACCAGAGTTGTGGTAACTGGTGTAAATGGCCGGATGGGAAGTACCATTGCCGGCCTTGTTCAGGCGGATCCGGCCTTTGAACTGGCTGGGGTGGTGGAAAAAGAAGAACGTCTGCAGGGGCTTGAGGGGTATGGATGTCCCTTTGGACATGATCTTGGAAAGATCCTGTCTGACAATGAAAACTGCGTGGTTATTGATTTTACCAATCCTGAAGCCAGTCTGCAGGCAGCCGGGGTCTGCGCCCGGCAAAATACACCTGCTGTATTTGGAACCACCGGTTTTGACCGGGACCAGACAAGAGAACTGGAGAACCTGGCCCGGAAGACTCCCATCTTCTGGGCCCCTAACATGTCTGTGGGCATAAATGTTCTTTTGAGTATTCTGCCAGGGCTGCAAAAGCTTCTGGGGCCAAAATATGATCTGGAGATCATGGAAATTCATCATAAATTTAAAAAGGACGCGCCTTCGGGTACAGCCCTGAAGCTGGCCCAGTCTCTGGCTGAGGACAGGGAAGTTTCCCTTGAAGAAGAGGCCGTGTTCTGCAGAAAAGGAATGATTGGAGAACGCAGGCAATGTGAAATAGGTGTGCAGACCCTGAGAGGAGGTGACGTAGTGGGAGACCACACTGTTTATTTTCTGGGGCCCGGGGAAAGAATAGAGGTTACCCACAGGGCCCATTCCAGAGAAACATTTGCCCAGGGCGCCATTCGTGCAGCAGCCTGGCTGGCCGGTCAGAAACCGGGCAGACTTTATTCAATGGCGGATATGCTGGCCGAGATCAATTCATAAAGTCTGTCATGCGGATTTTTGTCTTGAAAAAAATCTTTTTTTTAAGCCTGCTGGTTGTATTTTGCGCTCTGCAGCCTGCCGGGCTGCAGGCCCAGCAGCTTGAACTGTCCAGCTTTTTCCTTAATACCAGAGGTGATCGCCTGTCCGCAGGATTTTCCCTGGAAATGGATGATTTTTCCAGGGTGAAGAAGTCGCTGGATGAGGGGGCCAAGCTGGAGCTTATCTATGAGGTCAGGGTGATTAAAAATGTCTTTTTGTTTCCGGACTTTTCCCTGGCCTCCAAAAAAGTGAACATAGGCCTGGCAAAGGATCTTATTTCCGGGGACTATAAAATTCTTTTTCCAGGCCGCAAGAAAGTCGTGCCTGAATTCACCCGAAAGGACTTCACCCAGCTGTTCAGCAATATAAGTGTCCCCCTTATCTCTCTGGAACAGCTGGAGGATAATGAAACATATCTTATCAGGATCCAGGCCAGGCTGACCACCACTGAAGTGCCCAAATGGATTAAGAAAACTCTTTTTTTCTGGTCCTGGGATCTGGTGGATTCCCTGCATTATGAGATGGACTTCAACCTGTAGCCGAACCACCCTGAAGATCCGGTCCGGACGCTCTGGTCTGAAGGTGAATTGTTGCAGATAATGGCTGACAAATGGAGCAAGACACCCACTGATTCCCAGGTCAGGGAAAAGAAGAGAAGGCGCAGGGATATCCTCATAGTTCTTGCTGCCGTGGGGATGATCGGGATGCTGACCTGGGTGGAGCTCAGCTATTTTGGCGTTGATTCCTATCTTTTTCTGGCCTTTTTCAACCTGAATTTCATCCTGCTGATTCTGGTCCTTTTTCTGGTAGTCAGAAATATTTTCAAGCTGATAATTGAACGTAGAAGAAAAGTACTTGGCTCCAGACTTAGAACCAGGCTTGTCCTGGCTTTTATAGCCATGTCCATTGTCCCGGTGCTTCTGATGTTCTTTATTTCAGTGCGTTTTCTGCAGACTTCCGTGGATTACTGGTTCAAGGAGCAGGTGGCCAGTTCCATGAACCAGGCCCTTGAAGTGGGGCAGCTTTTCTATAATTCACAGAAAAAAGGTCTGCAGTCCAGAGTCAGTTCAACTCTGGAGCATATTCGCCAGAATGAATATCTCTGGGGCGGACGGGCCATGGAAGCTTTTCTTGAAGAAAAAAAGCAGACTGAAAATGATTTGAGCCTGGTGGGCGTGGTCAGTCCCAGTCTCCGTGAACAGAACTGGTTTTCTGGTGAGGAGCTCGACCTGGAGTGGCCAGAAATCAAGGAAGGCGTGCCCTGGTCTGAACTCGGTGAAAGGCCGGAATACTGGTCTGGACTGTGGTCTGGTCAGAACAACGACCTGTTGGTGGGAGTGCTCCCTGTGGATGAAGCCAGGGCAGGTTTTCTGGTGATGGTCCAGAAGCTGGAACCGGGCCTGATGGACAAGCTTCAGGGAGTGGCCAGAGGAATAGAGGAATACCGCAAGCTGGAGGTAATCAAGTATCCCCTGAAGGTGGCCCTGTACACAATCCTGGGGGTGATAACCCTGGTGATTATTTTTGGTTCCACCTGGTTCGGGTTCAAGCTTTCCAGGGAGATATCCAAGCCTGTCATGGCCCTGGCTGAGGGAACTCAGAAAATTGCCAGGGGCGAGCTGGATGTAAGGCTTGAAGACCATTCAGACGATGAGCTGGGCCTGCTGGTGCGTTCTTTCAATGCCATGGCCATGGATCTTGAAAAGGCCAGGGAAAATCTAACAGAAGCCAACATCCGCCAGCGGATTCAGAACGAGGAGCTGGAAGCCGGCGGCCGGTATATGCGGGCAGTTCTGGATAACATTACCGCAGGGGTGATCTCTGTTGACCAGGAAGGCAGGATCACCACGGTGAACAGGGCTGCGGAATATATCCTGGGGCTGGACAGCAGCAAAGTCATAGGCAGATATCCTCTGGATCTTGTGGGCGGAGAGTACGGGGCACTGATCAAAGATGTGCTCAAACAGCTCAGTCATCTGCCTGAGTCCCAGTGGCAGAGGCAACTGGATATTGATGTCCAGGGCAAGATGGTCAAGATTCTGGTCAATGCCGTCATTCTCAAGGGAGAAAAGGGAGATGACTACGGCATAGTGGCTGTTTTCGAGGATATCACGGAACTGGAAAAGATGCAGAGAATAGCTGCCTGGAGGGAAGTGGCCAAAAGAATCGCTCATGAGATCAAAAATCCTCTTACTCCCATCAAGCTTTCGGCTCAGAGACTGGAAAAGAAGTTCAGTGCTTCTATGGATGATCCCAGTTTTTTTCAGAGTACTGAATTGATCATCAGGCAGGTTGAAACCCTGCAGGAAATGGTCAAGGAGTTCTCAGCCTTTGCCAAACTGCCGGAGGTAAGGTTGAAACCGGATGACCTGAAAACTTTGCTCCAGGAGACTATCTCTGAGTTCAGGCAGAGTCACCGGGACATTGAGTGGACGCTTGAGGTGGATTCCTCCCTGCCTGAATTTAATTTTGACCGGGATGCCCTGAAAAGGGTATTTATGAATCTGTTTTTAAATGCCTGCGAAGCCCTGTCCTCACTGAAGGACAAAGACAAAAAGGTTATGGTCTCGGCTGATTTTGATCCCCAGCTTAAACGGGTATTTGTTCTGGTGACGGATAATGGTCCAGGGCTAAGCTCTGAAGAAAGGGCCAGAATGTTTGAACCCTATTATTCCAGCAAAAGGGATGGCACAGGTCTGGGGCTGGCCATTGTTAAATCCATTGTATCTGATCACGGCGGATATGTAAGAGTCAAAAGCAATAAACCCCGGGGGACCATATTTGTGGTGGAGCTGCCTGTTTTGAAAAACAGGTATGTGCACCAGGGGTAAAGCAGTATTGTATGCCGGAGCTGTCCGGGCTGCCTCATGTTTGCCGGGGCAGGCCGAACATTGAAGCTGTCCTTTGAACCGGAACCTGAAAGTGCCAAGGATGCCCATGAGCGATTTTTCTGCAGACAAGCGTATTCTGATTGTTGATCCGGATGAGGAGCGGGCTGAGAACATGGCCGGGCTTCTCAAGAATTCAGGTCTTTCATGTCTGGTGCTTCCTACTCATTTCAAGGCCCTGGCGTATCTGGAAGAAGAAAGCTGCGCCCTGATCATTGCGGCTGTGGATTATACAGGGATCGACGGAATGGAGTTCTGCAGCATTTACAGTAAAAGACAATGCGACAGGGGGCTGGATCCCTGCTATATTATTCTGTCCGGGCAGAGCTGGCAGAGAAACAGAATTTGCCAGAGCGACGCGCCTGCCAATGATTTTTTGATACATCCCTGTCTGGAATGCGAGCTTATGTGGAGGGTCAGGTCCGGCCTGAGATGGATCAGACAGAGGGATGAGCTGAAAAAAATCATTTATCATGACTATGACAGCGGGGCCTTGAATACTCTCGGTCTGGAGAAGGTGCTGCGGGAAGAAGTCAACCGGGTGGGGCGGAAAAAAGGCTGGCTTTCCCTGGCAGTAGTTGATCTGAAATATTTTGACTGGATGGAGATGGCTGGCAACAGAGACGGGGTCAGCCGTGCCAGAAGGCTGATCCTGGGTTTTCTGGCCAGGGCCTTGCGCAACTATGATCACTTGGGTCAGATGGACCAGGACAGGATGTGTCTGATTTCCGGTGATTGTGACTATCAGTGTTTTGTCGGGCTGCTGGACAGGATGCAGAAGGTCCTTAAAAATCTTGACCTGGACATTCAAGGGCTGGAGGACCTGAACCTGTCTTTCCGGGGGGAGCTGCTCAGCACGGTCATTGATTCCACCCTGGGGGGCAGTGAGCTTTGTTTCAGACATTTGAGAAGCTGGCTGGAAAACGTGACCACTCTGCCGGAAAACCTCCGGCACAGACAGGCTGAACTCAATGATAAAGGTTTGACTGTGCTGTCAGATACAAAGGACTGACTTCAGGGGAAAGCAATGCAGGTAAGATTTCTGGGAGCTGCCAGAGAAGTTACAGGTTCATGCTTTATGCTGGAAACAGCCGGAGCAAGGTTTGCAGTGGACTGTGGAATGCACCAGGGCAACAGTGAAGTTGAAAAGCGCAACTGGGACATTACGGTTTATGATCCTGAAAATATAGATTTTATCTTAGTGACTCATGCCCATATAGACCATTGCGGACTATTGCCCCGGATGGTCAGCAATGGTTTTAAAGGATCAATCTATGTAACTCCCCCAACTGTTGATCTTCTGGAAATTATGCTTAAGGACAGTGCTTTTATTCAGGAGATGGAAGCTGAGTGGAAAAGCAGAAAACAGTTCAGGCACGGTCAGAAGGCAGTCCCGCCTTTATACACCAGGCAGGATGCTGATCAGGTGCTGGGGTTGCTCAGATCCGTGGAGTACAGCTCGCCTTTCAGTCCGGCACCGGGCATCAGGGCGGTTTTCAAGGATGCCGGGCATATTCTGGGCTCCAGTTTTATTGAGCTTTTTATTGAGGATGATTCAGGGCTGAAAAAACTTGTCTTTTCCGGTG
>CAZHCY010000178.1:0-3286 GCA_964531185.1 uncultured Desulfovibrionales bacterium
TCATGCTGCACTCAGGCTGGATCCCGGCTTGATCAAGCGGCTTGAATTGTACAGCTTATGCTGTTAGCTCTTCAAAACATGGCCTTGCTGGAAAACCGATTCTGTCTCTTATGGGATGAGTCCCATCTGTGGGGCGTCATGCTCTGTCGCGCCCTGGAACAGTTTCATATCCCCTTTTATGTGGCCCGAAGCCATGATATAAGACAGGGTCTGCTTGAAAAGCAACCCCCGGCTGCTCTGCTGGTTCCAGGCGGCTGGGCCAGATACAAGGCCGGCAGGCGTGGCAGTCACGGCCTTAAAATGATCAAAGACTATGTTGCCCGGGGAGGCCGTTAGCTTGGTTTCTGCGGCGGAGCCGGACTGGCCCTGAAGACAGGACCCGGGCATCAGTGTCTGGAACTTTGTTCCTGGGGACGCAAAACCTTCAGGGAACGGCTGCCCAACTTCAGCGGCCATATCAGATGCGCTCTCAGCCCTGAAATCCCCTGGGACCTGGATTCAGCGCTGCTGCCTGTCTGGTGGCCTTCCCAGTTCAGCCCTGATCCGTCAGATCACCGGGTGACTGTTCTGGCTTCCTACCTGAGCCCTGGACAGGATTTCTGGGTTTCAGACCTTAAGCTCAGCAGCATCCGTCCTCAGGATATTCCGGACTGGGAAGCCCTGTACGGCGTCAACCTCAACCCGGACATGATAACCCATGAGCCCTGTCTCATCAAAGGCTCCTTCGGACGTGGAGAATACGTGTTGAGTTACTGCCACCTGGAAACTCCTAACTCTCCTGAAGCCAACACAATTTTAGCCAGGATCCTCGCTTCCTGGCTGGATGCGGATTCCAGGCCGGACACACACAGCTGTCCGGCCTGGAATCTGCAGGACCCTGTCTGTGCCTGGACCAGCAATGCCCTTGTCCTGGCCAGGCAGAGTCTGGACAGAATCATTGACCAGGGCATGGGTCAATTCCTTTTTTTCTGGAGAAAAAGCTGGCTGTTGGGATGGAAAAGGGGCATTCCCGGCTCACCGGTGAATTTTCTTTATGCCCTTGTATGCCAGGCCATGCATGCTGATCCCGGACCAAAGGCCCGCCTGGAGTGGGCAAGCCGGGAAAGGGAATTCCAGCATCTGATGACCATGTTTGTTCAGGAACTGTCGCTTTACTTATGCCGGGAAAGGCTGGCCATCACCAGATCTCCTTCTTCGCCCCAGTCCTCTTCAGATGCTGACCTGAGCCGCCAGAGACAGCGGCTGTTCGGTACCTTCCCAGGCTACGGCGGGATATACGCCCGCCTGCTCCGGGAGCTGGATACTCTGGTGTATGCCGGCTATGAGCAGCGCTTTCCAAGATAATCAAGTGTTTTCCTTTTCAGCCTGTCCATCTCCGGCTCTTGGGGGAGCAGTTCAAAAAGAGTCTGTATGTATCTTTTTCCAAGCACCCTTTGTCTGGAAAAATCATAATTCAGGTCATAAACCCAGGAGCACAGCAGCAGCTTGAAATCATTAACATAGCGCATGGCAGCATACTGACCCAGCTCGCCGGCCTTCAGGCTCTCCACCATTGCCGGGCTGCAAGCCTCAGCCGGATCAAGGCCCAGGGTGACCACAGCGCTGTTTTCCTGCTTTGCTGAAAAATGCTGGATCATTATGGGAAAGATATCCAGTTTGTCCGCATCCCGAACCGCCCTGGTCACTCTGGATATTTGTTCCGGCAGCCCCTGGGGCAGCTTCATCTTGTTATGCAGAAGCACTGCAGTTTTCAGGCAGAGAAAATCAGACCTGGAAAGGCTGGAAAATATCTGCATCTTCCTGATAATAAGCGCGCCCAGCCTGGCATGATCCACTGATTCACTGTCCTTGAAAGTTTTAAACCTGCGATACTGCTCAAAACGGCCCACATCATGAAACAGACCGGACAAACCAGCTAAAAAAACAGTTTCTTTGGGAAACTTTTCCTCCAGAGCCAGTCTGCAGGCCAGGCGGGAAACATTTCGGCTGTGATCTCTTTTGAGCAGCAGGTTGGGATCATCCGCATCATTAAGGGTCAAAGACCGATAATATGCTTCAAAATATTCTTCAAAAGCCCCTAAATCGCAGCCATTCAGGGGGTCTAAACGGCGATTGCTTGCGTCCGGCATGAAGGCTGTCCCCAGGCTTTATACTGACTGAATCGGTGCACTGATTTCTTGCGCCGGCAAAGTTTTAATTAGCTGCAGGAAGTGGCTTGCGGGGACTGTCCCCATGCCTGTTTCCGCGCCCTGAATGGTTGCCATAGATCCGTCATTTTTCCAGGAGCCTTTTCTTGCGCATGAACTCCTCTTCACTTATTTCGCCCCTGGCCAGCCGCTGCCTCAAAAGATCCACAGCCTCCCTGATTCTCTTTCTTTCCTCTTCAGCCTCCAGATCCATTTCTTTATCCCTGAAATAGCCGGCAGGGCCGAACAGCAGCCGCAAAAAACCAAGGATCACCGCCAGAATGGCTCCTATGAACACAAACTTGCTCAGGATCATCACCCATCCGCCGGTCAACCCCCGGCCAAAAGGCCAGAAATCCCAGTCTGAACCCTTCATGTCCCTGACCAGCGGCAAAAGGGCCTCCTGAAGATTAAAAAACCAGTCCAGCAAATTATCTATCCCTCATAATAAGAATAAAATTCCGGGTGAATAAGAATCTCCACCTTGTCTTTCTCCTCAACCCTGATCACTTTTTCAGGCATCAGCCCCACATCCAGAGCCATATCTTCAATTCTTCGCCTCTCCTTTTCTACTGCCTGGTCCATCTTTTCAAAAACCGCTATGGATACCCAGTTGTCCATTTTTTACTCCTTAAAGAAATATTTATTCTGTCCGGCCAAGCCCTTTTTCTGTGCAGCCCGGGGGCTGATTATTCCGGCTCTTGATTTTTCATGGCTGCTTAGCTCTTCTGAAAAAAGACAAGGAGCCATTTCCAGCTCACCCCAGCAGAACCCTGGCAGACCTGACCTGGTTTTTTGTAACAGTTATAGCCATTTGCATGAGGCACGGCATCCTGCCCGGAGGCATACAGCCCGAAAGGGAACTGGCTCTTCCGGCGCTTGTTTTTTTTAAATCTGTTTCTTACATCAAACGAAAAACAAGCGCTTAGGTGCCCTGCGCCCTTAAAAAGGGCTGAACTGTTACGATTTTTTTCTGCTGCTTTGAGTTGTTGACCGCCCTCTGGGTCCCTCCAGAGGCCAATGTACTGCTCTTTATCTGATCTCACTGTCACTAATTTATTTTTTAGGGGTTTTGTCTAACCCCCCTTTCTCTGACCGCC
>CAZHCY010000178.1:3296-5618 GCA_964531185.1 uncultured Desulfovibrionales bacterium
GGGGTTTTGCCCCAGCCTCCATTACCTGGCTGCAGGCCAGGGCGTACATTTGCGGCAGGGGGCATAGCCCTTGAAAAAAGCCTGAAAAAGGGATGAAAACTCCACTTTGTTGGATTCGGCCATTCTTTGTCCGTATCTGCATCCAGGCACATGAAACCTTTTGCTCTTGAGATTGCCGTATAAAACAGGAGCCGGTTCCAGCTCAAGAATCACAGGCCAGAAACCAAGCCTTTGCTGCATGGCCTGACGCTGAGCCCTTAAAAGCTTTTCAGCCAGCTCTTCAGACAGGTCCTTGTGGGGGTAATAAAAAGCATAGCCCTGCCTGATCATCTTGAAATTCACACTCTCCCCGCCTCCGGCGTATACTGTGGCCAGGGTCCTTTTAAACCTGTCCTGTCCCTGGTGGGCAGGTCTTATGTCCAGCTGCCGGTCCATGATCAGGCTTTCCAGCCTGCGGGCTGATTCCAGGGCAAAATATTGATCCTTTTCCTGGCCCTGTCCTGTCTCAGGAGCATCTATCCCCTGCAGCCTGATCACCCGGCGGTCTTCAAGAATAAAGGTATCTCCGTCCGGCACCCAGGCTGCTTCAGCCTGCCAGGCCGGGGCAGTTGAAGCTGAAACCAGCAAAAGAATCAATAATGCCGGAATCAGAACTGCCGCACCCCGAATCCAATAACTTGTCTTGAGACTGACCATGTCTTTCCCCTGAAACAGCGGACAGGCCCTTAAGTTTCATAATACGTCTTCAGGCAGGAACTGCGCACCGGATGCCTCAGCTTGCGCAGGGCCTTGGCTTCAATCTGCCTGATCCTTTCCCTGGTGACGTTGAACAGCTTGCCCACTTCCTCCAGGGTATGATCTGACTTTTCTCCAATGCCGAATCTCTTGCGCAGGACCTGCTCTTCCCTGGGAGTCAGTTCAGCCAGGACCTGGGCAATCTGTTCCGACAGCTTGGAACTGACCACTTCATCTGCCGGAGCCACTGCTTTCTTGTCTTCAATAAAATCTCCCAGGCTGGAATCTTCCTCATCTCCAATGGGTGTTTCCAGAGAGATGGGTTCCTTGGCTATCTTGAGCACCTTTTTGACCTTTTCCAGAGGGTAATCCATGCGCTCGGCAATCTCCTCAGGGCTGGGATCCCGGCCCAGCTCCTGAACAAGATACCTGGAAGTGCGGACCAGCTTGTTTATGGTTTCAATCATATGCACAGGAATGCGGATGGTCCTGGCCTGATCAGCTATGGCTCTGGTAATGGCCTGCCTGATCCACCAGGTGGCATAGGTGGAAAACTTGTATCCTCTCTGGTATTCAAATTTGTCCACTGCTTTCATCAGGCCGATATTGCCTTCCTGAATCAAATCCAGAAACTGCAGCCCCCGGTTGGTGTATTTTTTGGCAATGCTGACCACCAGCCTGAGGTTGGCCCTGATGAGTTCCTGCTTGGCCTTCAGGGCATCCTGGTTGCCTCTCTTTATTCTCCACAGGATCTCTTCCAGTTCATGCACATTGTGCATGCACTTCTGTTCCAGACGTTCCAGAATTTCGGTTTTGCCGTAGATCATTTCCTTGAATGAAAACAGCTCTTCAATGGTCATGTCCAGCTGGTCAGCAGCAGCTACCGGATTGATTTCCCGCTGGTCCAGCTTTTTCAAAAGGGCGAACAGCTCTTCGTTGGACAGGCCCAGGGACAGGATATAAGCGCTCAGATCGCGCTGACAATTGTACATCTGGCGGACATAGTCCCCCACAGTTTCAATAATTCTGTCTATCAGGGTCTTTTCCAGCTTGATATTGCGCAGACAGTCCACAATATCATGTTTGTACTCCAGGATTTTCTTCTGAATTCCATAAACCCTTCTGTCGGTTCTTGCGCATTCATTCAGCTTTTCGTAAATATTACGGCGTTTGCGGTATGCAGTCTTTACTTCGTCCAGGAGTGCGATGACCCGTTCGCGCTGGTTCATTTCCTCTTCAGAAGGATCGTCTTCCTCAATGGTCTTGACCACATCCTTGAGCTTGATGCGCTCCTTTTTCAGGTCCTCGCCCACATTTATCAGCTCTTCCACAGCCACTGGAACTTCCACCAGGGAATAGAGCACCTCCATCTCTCCGGCCTCAATCTTCTTGGCTATGACCACCTCTCCGTCCCGGTCCAGCAGTCCCACAGCTCCCATTTCCCTGAGATACATCCGGACCGGATCACTGCTTCTGGACAGGTTGTCAGAAACATCTTCCAGTTTTTCCAGGTTAAGAGTCATGGTTTCAGCCAGTGACTCGGAATCTTCTGGAACAACTGTCATGGGCTTGCCCACCTTGCCGTCA
>CAZHCY010000179.1:0-5573 GCA_964531185.1 uncultured Desulfovibrionales bacterium
TTTAAATGATCAAGGCGTGATGATATCCAGTGTTGAGGCGTATCTGGCGCGAGGGGTAAATGACTGCTTTGCGCACGATTTCCAGGCCGGCCTTTTCCTCTTCATCAACAGTTTTGACCTTGTCCAGCGCCGGAAGGGTCCTGATGAAGGCAACTCCGCCGCCAGGCACAATACCTTCTTCCACAGCTGCCCGGGTGGCGTTGAGAGCATCTTCCACCCTGGCTTTCTTTTCTTTCATTTCAGTTTCAGTGGAAGCGCCCACATTAATTACAGCTACGCCTCCAACAATCTTGGCCAGTCTTTCCTGGAGCTTCTCCCGGTCGTAATCAGAAGTGGACTCTTCAATCTCGGCCCTGATCTGCTTGACTCTGGCCTTGATATCTTCGCTCTTGCCTGATCCGTCAACAATGGTTGTATTTTCCTTGTCAATAACCACCCTTTTGGCGCTGCCGAGATCCTGGGCAGTGATATTTTCCAGCTTAAGACCCAGATCCTCGGAAACCACCTGTCCGCCGGTCAGGATGGCGATATCCTGCAGCATGGCTTTTCTTCTTTCACCAAATCCCGGAGCCTTGACTGCAGTTACCTGCAGGGTTCCGCGCAGCTTGTTGACCACCAGGGTGGCCAGGGCTTCTCCTTCAATGTCTTCGGCAACAATCACCAGGGGCTTGCTCATTTTGGCCACCTGCTCCAGAACCGGCAGCAGATCTTTCATGGCTGAAATTTTCTTCTCGCAGAGAAGGATTAAAGGCTCATCCATTTCGCAGACCATCTTTTCAGCATCAGTCACAAAATAGGGGGAAAGATAGCCGCGATCAAACTGCATGCCTTCCACCACATCCAGGGTGGTTTCCAGACCCTTGGCTTCTTCTACAGTGATTACTCCTTCCTTGCCCACTTTGTTCATGGCTTCGGCAATGATATTGCCGATGGTGGCGTCGTTGTTGGCTGAAATTGTTCCCACCTGGGCAATTTCCTTCTGATCCCTGGTGGGCTTGGCAATCTTGTCCAGCTCTTCCACAATGACTTCCACAGCCTTTTCCACGCCGCGCTTGATGGCCATGGGATTGCGTCCGGCAGCCACCAGCTTTACACCTTCATTATAAATGGCCTGGGCAAGCACTGTGGCTGTGGTGGTGCCGTCACCTGCCACATCACTGGTTTTGGAGGCCACTTCCTTGACCATCTGGGCGCCCATATTTTCAAATTTGTCCTCCAGCTCCACTTCCTTGGCCACTGTAACGCCGTCCTTGGTAATGGTTGGAGAACCAAAAGATTTTTCAATTACCACGTTTCTGCCCTTGGGCCCCAGCGTGACCTTTACCGCCTCTGCCAGTTTATCCACGCCCTTCTGAAGCTTTTCGCGTGCTTTTACATCAAACAGTATCTGCTTAGCAGCCATGTTTTTTCCTCCTTAAGAAATATTTAATCAGAATTGATCAGGAACTATTCAACCAGTATGGTAATGAAACAGAAATACCCTATTAGACGATAACAGCCAGGATATCGTCTTCGCGCATAACCAGATGCTCAACTCCGTCTATCTTGACTTCTGTTCCGGCGTACTTGTTAAAAAGGACATTGTCTCCCTCCTTGACCGTCATGGGAATGGTCTTGCCGTCATCAGATGTTTTTCCGGGGCCGGCAGCCACCACCTCGCCCTTGATGGGCTTTTCCTTGGCAGTGTCAGGAATAATGATGCCACCCTTGGTCACTTCCTCTTCCTCAAGACGTTTGACCAGTACCCGGTCATGCAACGGCTTCAAATTCATAATTTTTACCTCCATAAATATTGTTTTTTTACAGGTTCAACCAAAGCAAGGGCACCTATAATTATCCTGTTAGCACTCGTCAAGATCGAGTGCTAATTTTTTTTTAAAATTCTGTCTCTGCCCTCTGCCTCCTGACTTCAGGCCCTTTTTTCTCCCATCTGCTTTCTGCGTTCCTTGTTATCAGTTATCCCTTCAGAATCCGCAATTCCCTGCCCACCCGCAAAAACTCATTACCCCTCATTCATCATTTTTCTGCCCTCTTCTCCCCAATTCCAGCATTTTTCTTCACCCTTCAGCCTTCTACCCTTCACCCTCTGTTGCCTTTGACAAAAAGAATTTTTTTGGGCAGGCAGTTTCTTTTCAAGATCAAAGCCTGCCCTGCAGACAACCCCTGGGAGAAAATCATGCTGGACTTAAAATTCATTCGCAAAAATCCGGACATAATTGCTGAAAATCTAATGAAACGCGGTTCAGACCTGGACATGGACACCTTCCTGAGCCTGGATCAGCAGCGCAGAAC
The DNA here is from genome assembly GCA_964531185.1 of uncultured Desulfovibrionales bacterium. Taxonomy (GTDB): domain Bacteria; phylum Desulfobacterota; class Desulfovibrionia; order Desulfovibrionales; family Desulfonatronovibrionaceae; genus CAZHCY01. The sequence goes on from CAZHCY010000179.1 coordinate 2,293, forward strand.
CATCATTCAGAAAACTGAAGAACTGAAAATGCAGCGCAACAAAGCTTCGGCCCAGGTGGCAGCCATGAAAAAAAAGGGGCAGGACCCGTCACAACTCATGACCGGACTCGGGCGGCTTTCAAAGGAAATCAAGGAGTTGGATGCAGAACTGCGGAAAGTGGATGTTCAGGTTCAGGAATGGGTCATGGCCCTGCCCAACCTGGTCCATGAAGACGTTCCAGCCGGAAGTGACGAAGAAGACAACGTTCTGGTCAGGACCTGGGGCAGGAAACCTGATTTCTCATTTACTCCCCGGGAACACTGGGACATTGGCAAAAGACTCCAGGGTCTTGATTTTGAACGGGGGGCCAGCGTAACCGGATCAAGGTTTGTATTTTATTTTGGATGGGCAGCCAGGCTGGAACGGGCCCTCATCAATTTCATGCTTGATGTTCAGGTGGCTGAGCATGGCTACCTGGAAACCATGCCCCCCATGATAGTCAACCGGGACAGCATGACCGCCACAGGTCAGCTGCCCAAATTTGAAACTGATCTGTTCAAGCTGGAAAACTGGGATTATTTTCTGATACCCACTGCTGAAGTCCCCCTGACCAATATTTACAGGGACCAGATCCTGGATGAGGCCGATCTTCCCCGGGGGTTTGCCGCCTTTACCGGTTGTTTCCGGTCTGAAGCCGGATCTCATGGCAGGGACACCAAGGGCATCATCAGGCAGCACCAGTTCAACAAAGTAGAGCTGGTCTGGTTCGCCCACCCGGAAAAGTCCTATGAGCAGCTGGAAATTCTCACTGCCCACGCTGAAAAAATCCTGCAGCTTCTGGGACTGCACTACAGAGTGGTTACCCTGTGTACAGGCGATCTCGGCTTTGGATCGGCCAAAACCTATGATCTGGAAGTCTGGCTTCCAGGACAGGGAAAATACAGGGAAATTTCATCCTGCTCCAATTTTGAGGACTTTCAGGCCAGAAGAGCCAATATCAGATTCAAGCCGGCCCAGGGCAAAAAAACCGCTCATGTTCATACCCTCAACGGCTCAGGCCTGGCTGTGGGCAGGACCCTGGTGGCCATTCTGGAGAACTATCAGCAGGAAGACGGCGGTATTGTGATCCCTGAAGTGCTCAGACCCTACACCCCAGGCCTGTCCAGGATTGAAAAACCAGTGGGAATTTAAGTCGGGTTAGTGCCCAGCCCCTGCAACCCTGGCCAAAGACCCCGGGAAAGCCATTGAAGAACACGGCTTTGAACAGGCCTTTCAGCAAGCGGTTAACTTTATCCTCCAGGGGTGACGGCAAATTCCTCGTTACTCCAATTCCTGCTCCAGGGCCCTGGTCAGCTGCCCCCTGGTGAATATATCCCTGAGAATCAGGGGGCTGTCCGGTTCTTTGCTGCTGAAAAAGGCCACCAGGGGGATACTCACACTGTCCAGGGCCCTGAGCAGCTTTTCCCCGTCCTGGTTTGTATAAGTCAGATCCACCCGCATGTAATTCATTGCATACTTCTGTTCAATGTCTGCCAGAAGCCTGGGAGTAAGCACTGTCTTTTCCAGGAATTTGCAGTTGGGGCACCAGTCTGCAGTGAATTCCACCATCAGATTTTCCTGTCCCAGAAGCTCATGAAATTTCTGCTCATCAAAGCCGGCCCAGAAAACCGGGTAATCCTGCCTGGGCTTAAACAGCAGGAATGCAGCGGCAAACACCAGCACTAAGGCGCTAAACCGGATTGTGGATCTTTTCAGCGCGGTCTGCTCCAGGGTTGTCCATCTGCCCCACATCCAGGCCCCTACAGCTATCACCCAGAACAGAATCAGGGTTTTCATGACCAGGGTTTCAGGCAGCAGGGTGATCAGGTAGATGCAGGTGGCCATGAGCAGAAACCCCAGCCCCCTTTCCAGGCAGATGGTCCATCTTCCTGGTTTGGGCATGAAACGGACCATAAAGGGAAAGGCTGCCAGTCCAATATACGGCCCGGCCATGCCCAGGCCCACGCAGAAAAGAATAAAAGCTATGACGGCTGGAGGCTGGGTCAGGGCCCAGGCCAGAACTCCGCCCAGAAAAGGACCGCTGCAGGGAGTGGCCAGCAGAGTGGCCAGCATGCCCGTGCTCAGGGCTTCCAGTTTGGAATTTTTTTGGCCCTGACCGCTTCCTGACTTGAGATCAATGACCGGCAGGTCATAAAGCCCGAAAAGACTCAGGCCCAGGCCGAAAACCACTGCGCTGAGCACAACTATGGCCAGGGGATTCTGGAAAATCTGACCCCAGGCCATGCCGGTCAGAGAGATAATCACAGCCAGCAGGCTGAAGAAAATCAGCATGCCCAGAGCAAAGAACAGGTTGTGAATCCGAAAGGCCTTCTTTTTCAGGGAAATATCCTGGTCATGGGCGTTGTCCGGGATCATGCCCCTGAGCTTCAGACTGATCACCGGCAGAACACAGGGCATGAAGTTGAGAATCAGCCCGGCCAGGACGGCCAGAAAAGCCGCCTTGGCCAGACTGCTCACCTCCAGCCCCGGAGTAAAAGACCTGACTTGAAAATCATATTCAGCCCTCAAGCTGTCTGCACTCAGGTCAGTCTGCCGGGAGGGCTCTTTTTCAGCTCCGGGCGCAGCAGCCTGCAGCCAGCGCTGCCACCAGTTCGTCATATCCGGATCCTGCAGGGGATCTGACAGTTTTTGAAGATCAAGATCCAGCTTTTTATTCACCGGCCAGCATTTTTTGCTGGAACAAAGCAGAAATGAAGCCGTACCGCTGGCCTGACCCTGAGCCTTTACTTCCCGGGGCACAGGGAAAAACACCGGCACCGGCCCTTCATAAATTCTGGCGCTTTTTTCCGGCTCAAAAGGATCAGGCATGACCTTGTCCGGTGGATATCTGGGCTCAAAAACATGGCCGTTTTCGGTCTTCAGGCTTATCCGGGTGGGATAGCCGGCTGAGCCTGCCCTGTAGGAATAAGTATAAATGCCTGACTCAGGTTTGATCCAGAAAACAAGCAAAGCCTGAAGATCAGGATATTTGTCCTCAGGCAGATCATACACCTCCCACCCGGTCTTTACTGGAGCTGAGGGGGCCCCGTGCGCAGAATGGGCGGCAGACAGACATACAAACAGGGCAAACACCGCCAAAAGAAAAACAATGTTTTTTTTCATTTTTTCATGATCAGGTTAAATTTTCTTGACAGACCAAATCAATAAGCATATGCATGCAACTTTCTTTCTGCAGGTTTACTGATGCGGGCCACTAGCTCAATTGGCAGAGCAGCGGACTCTTAATCCGGAGGTTCAAGGT
>CAZHCY010000180.1:0-5570 GCA_964531185.1 uncultured Desulfovibrionales bacterium
TGGGTGACGGGGTGCCTGTCCCCTGCGCCCTTAAAAAGGGCTAAACTGTTACCTCATATGCATAATGCCCGGCTCTCATTTTTCATTGAGTTTTTGTAAACTTCAAGCTAATCTTTGCTGGCTGCAGGGGTTAAGCAGCCATGCAAAATCATGAGCCAGGCCCTTTAAGCGGCCTGTGTTCCTGTTTTTTTTGCCGCTTCATGAGCATGCTCCCCTGTTTTGGCACTACATCAACCCAGATTAAGGACAAGTTCAGATGATACCCGAAAATCTTTTATATACCCGATCCCATGAATGGGTAAAAGCAGACAATGGCCTGATCACCGCAGGCATAACCTTTTTCGCCCAGGAGCAGCTGGGTGACATTACTTTTGCAGAACTGCCCGCCCCAGGCGATCTTCTGCAGCAGGGCCAGGAAATGGCTGTTGTGGAGTCGGTCAAGGCGGCCAGCGAGGTCTATGCTCCAGTATCCGGAGAAGTGGTGGAGATCAATGCCCAGCTGGAAAGCAGGCCTGAGCTCATCAATGAAGACCCCTACGGACAGGGCTGGCTGGTGAGAGTCAAGACTTCTGACCCTCTGGATCACCTGCTCACGGCTGAGGAGTATACAGGCCTGACCTCCGGCTGAATATGACCCGGCTCTGTTCATGAGTTTTCCAGCAGGCAGGGCTGTTTTGGCAAAGGCTTAAAATATCCGGCACGATGCCGGATTATCTTCCAGCCAGGCTCAAGACCGGGCTTTTGCATGTGCCAGAACAGGCTGCTGCCAGACCCTGTCTTCTGCAGTAAAATCACCCCAGCTCAGGTATAAAAATACTTTTAACCATGCCATATATACCTCATACCCAGAAGCAGCAGCAGGAAATGCTGCGCCAGGCCGGTTTCAGCTCCATGGATGAACTTTTCCAGGACATCCCTGAAGATCTCAGGCCTGCAGATTTTGATATCCCTTCAGGCAAAAGTGAAATGGAGGTCATGGACTTTCTCAGGGGGTTGTCCCTGCAGAACAGTACAGGGCTGACCAGCTTTCTGGGGGGCGGATACTATGATCATTATATCCCTGCCGCAGCCCAGGAACTGGCTGCCAGGTCCGAGTTCTATACAGCCTATACCCCGTACCAGGCCGAAGCCTCTCAGGGCGGCCTCCAGGCTTTGTTTGAATTCCAGAGCGCCATGTGCCGGCTCATGGATATGGACTATTCCAATGCCTCGGTTTATGATGGTGGCACTGCCATCTACGAAGCCATGATGATGGCTGTCCGGCATACCAGACGCAAAAAAATCATCATCTCCGGCGACGTTAATCCCATCTACCAGCACATGCTCCAGTGCTACACCAAAAATCTGCATCTGGACATGCAGATCATCCCCCAGAACCAGGGTCTGCCGGACATGGAAGCCATTGCCGCAGCCCTGGATTTGGAATGCGCTGCAGTGGTGGTTCAAAACCCCGGATTCTTCGGCTTCATCCTTGACTATCAGGATCTGTTTGCACAATGCTCAAAACTGGGCATCATTTCCATCATTTCTGTCTATCCTTTACTGCAGAGCGTCTTAAAAACCCCGGGCAGTATGGGCGCGGACATAGCTGTGGCCGAAGGCCAATCCCTGGGCCTGCCCCTGAGCTTCGGCGGACCATATCTGGGGATCATGACCTGCTCCAGAGCTTTGATCCGACAAATGCCCGGAAGAATCGTGGGCAGGACCAGAGACGTCCACGGGCAGACCGGATATGTACTCACCCTGCAGGCCAGAGAGCAGCATATCAGACGGGAAAAGGCCACCTCCAACATCTGCTCCAACCAGAGCCTGTGCGCCATCCAGTCCCTGGCTCATGTCTCCATCATGGGGCCGGACGGACTGGCTTCAGCCGCTTCCAGAAGCATGGAATCAGCCCACTATGCAGCCCGGCGCCTCTGCCGCATCCAGGGAGTGGAGCTCTTGAACCATGCTCCCTTTGGCAATGAGTTCCCTGTCCGCCTCCCAGTGGGTGTGTATGACATTCTGGATCCCATGGTCAGGCAGGGTTTTATACCCGGCTTTCCTCTGGGCAGATATTATCCGGGCCTGGATGACTGCCTGCTTATTGCCTGTACGGAAAAAATCACCCGCCAGGACGTGGGGCTGCTGGCCGAACTCATGCAGGGTGCCATTGATCAGTGCCAGGGCTCTTGAATAAAAAGTTCCGGGTTTTATCATCCAGACCTTGCCCTGCCCCCCTGAAACCAGAAACCAGGTAAATTACATTCTGCCATGAAAACCATTTTTGAACATTCCCAGCCTGAGCGCAAAGGGCCTTTTGGGTATGAAGAGTTCAAGCCGGCAGCAGATTTTCTGCCCAGGGAACTGCTCAGGCAAAAGGACCCGGACCTGCCCAGGGTCAGTGAACTGGACGTGGTCCGGCATTTTACCCGCCTGTCCAGGCGCAGCTATGGACTGGATTCCAGTTTTTATCCCCTGGGTTCATGCACCATGAAGTACAACCCAAAATTCATGGAAAAGGCAGCCAGGCTGGATGGCTTCACTGACCTGCACCCGCTGCTCCCCCAGCTCAGAGGGGCAGGCATGTACACCCAGGGAGCCCTCAGGGTCATCTACGAACTGGAAAACCTGCTGTGCAGGATCACAGGCATGCATGCCTACACCCTCCAGCCCATGGCCGGAGCTCATGGAGAACTGACCGGGGCCATGCTCATGGCTGCCTACCACCACAAAAAGGGCAATCACAAGACCCGGATCATTGTTCCGGATTCAGCCCACGGCACCAATCCTTCTTCTGCAGCCATAGCCGGCTATGAAGTGGTCACTGTCAAATCCACCAGCGGGATCATTGATCCCCTGGCCCTGGAAAAGGTCCTGGATTCAAGCGTGGCCGGGATCATGATGACCTGCCCCAACACTCTGGGCCTGTTTGAAATCCACCTGCCCAGGATAGTGGAAATGATTCACTCGGTGGACGGGCTGCTTTATTATGACGGTGCCAATCTTAACGCCGTTCTGGGACGCATGCTTCCGGGACAGGCCGGATTTGACGTGGTCCACCTGAACCTGCACAAGACCTTCGGCACTCCCCACGGCAGCGGCGGGCCAGGTTCAGGGCCTGTGGGAGTCTGCTCCAGGCTGGAGCCTTTTCTGCCTGTTTCCCGGGTGGTCCGCCTGAAGGACGGTCAGTTCTTCCTCAATTATGACTATCCTGACAGCATTGGATACATAGCTCCCTTTTACGGCAATTTCGGGGTAATGCTCAAGGCCTATGCCTATATCCTCAGGCTGGGCCGGCAAGGGCTGCTCAGGGTGTCTGAAAACGCTGTTCTGGCTGCCAACTACCTGCGCAGGAAACTGGAAAAACATCTGCACATTCCCTACAACCGGACCTGCATGCACGAATTTGTTGCTTCAGCAGCAGACCTCGCCCCAGGCCGGGTCAGGGCCGTGGACATTGCCAAGGCCCTTCTGGACAAGGGACATTATGCTCCCACAGTCTATTTTCCCCAGATCGTCAAGGAATGCCTGATGATTGAACCCACTGAAACCGAAAGCAGGGAAACCCTTGACCAGTTTGCTGACCACCTCATGGAAATTCTGGACCAGGCCCGGCAGGATCCGGACCGCATCAGGCAGGCCCCGCTGAACACCCCTGTGGGCAGGCTTGACGAGGTCCTGGCCGCCAGAAGCATGGATCTTTGCAGCTGATGCCCTGGCCCTGCCGGTGCACAGAACCTCAAAACATTTTAATCTTCAAGCTTCTGCACTCAGCTGCAGATTAATATCCAACCAGCCATGAAAAAATACGACCTGGCAGTCATCGGAGGCGGGCCTGGAGGCTATGAAGCCGCCCTGTACGGAGCTTCCCAGGGCCTGACCACTGCTCTTTTTGAATCCAGCGCTCTGGGTGGAACCTGTCTGAACCGCGGATGCGTCCCCACCAAACTCTTTCTGGGCTCCACCGGTGTTGTGTCCCGGCTGGCCGCCCAGTCCAGGCTGAAGCTGGCCCGGGGTGAAGCCCGGTTTTCTCTGCCTGCCCTGCAGAAACGCAAACAAAGCGTGATCCGGGCCTCAGGCAATGCCATGCTCCAGCGCCTGAATCAGACCGGGGTGGATTTTTTTCAGGCCCGGGCTTCCTTGCAAGAGGGTAATATCATCCAGGCAAAAGAGCAGGGGTTTGAATGCCGCAGCCTGATTCTGGCCACGGGTTCAAAGTCCGGTTATCCAGAATCCCTGAAGCCGGACCACAAGCATATCCTCACCTCCACTGATGCCCTGGAACTGGAGCAAGTCCCTGACTCTTTGTGCGTCATCGGAGCCGGCCCGGTGGGTCTGGAACTGGCCCAGATCTTTTCCCGGCTGGGCACTGGCATTACCATTGTTGAAGCCCGGGACAGGATCTGTCCTCAGGAAGATCCCCTGGTTTCCAGGGAACTGGCCTCTTATTTCAAAAGACAGAAATGGCGGCTTTTCACCCGGGATAAAGTTTCCTCCATAGCCAGGGATCAGGACTTGCTCAAAATAACCCTGGACAGCGGGACAATGGTTGAAGCCAGGAAATGCCTTCTGGCGCTGGGGCGCGTACCCTGCACTCAGGGACTGAATCCAGGTGCCCGCCATGTTCAGCTTTCACCCGGGGGCTGGATCAGTATTAATCAGAATCTGGAGGCTGCTGAAAATCTCTATGCTGTGGGGGATGTCAACGGAGTTGCCATGTATGCCCATTCAGCCGCCCATCAGGCCCGCTACGCAGTCAGCCACATTCTGGGCAGGGCTGAGGGGCCTTATCCTTTTGCCCCGCCCCCTTCCTGCATCCATGGCAGCATGGAAGTCATCAGAACCGGTTTGAGGGCCGAAGAAATGCGGGCTGCCGGGATGGACTTCCAGGTTTCCCTGGCCCGGCTGGCTTCCAATACCATCTCCCAGAGCCATGGCTCTTCCCAGGGCTTTATCCAGGTCTTCTGGCACAGGGACCAGGTAGCCGGGATCACCGGGACCGGCTGCAATCTTTCCAGCCTGATTACCCTGGCCCAGGTCATCTGTGATCAGAAATGGACCAGAGAGCAGGCCGGACAGTTAATTTTCGCCCATCCCACCCTGGATGAGGCTCTGAGGGAAGCCCTGCTGGCTCCGCTTCAGGAGTCAAATCATGATGAAAACTGACATAAATTGTCCCGGCTCATTATTCAGGGACTGCTCAGGATTTGATTCTTGACTAATTTTTTTTCTCAGGATAAGTTAATAATTTACTTTTTTTAAGGAGACAAAATCATGAAAAGGACATATCAGCCCAGCAACATCAAAAGAAAAAGATCCCATGGTTTCCGGGTACGCATGAAAACCAGAAGCGGCCGGGCCATCATCAACCGCAGAAGAGCCAAAGGCAGAAAAAGATTGTCTGTTTAAAGTTCGGAAAAGAACTGCGCCTTACCAGACGGCCTCAATTCATGAAATGCTATTCAGAAGGCCGCCGTTATCTTACCAGCAGCTTTATCCTGTTCATCCGGGAAAACAGCCTGGACCATTTCCGGGTGGGAATTGCAGTCACCCGGAAAATCGGGCCTGCAGTAAGGCGCAACAGAATC
>CAZHCY010000181.1:0-5555 GCA_964531185.1 uncultured Desulfovibrionales bacterium
GTGGGTGACGGGAGAGCCAGTCCCCGTGCCTCATGCAAACGGCTAAACTGTTACCATATGAGCTGCTGCCAAAAGGTTGATCCGGTGCTCAATTGATTTTCCCCGGGACTTTATTTAGAACCTTTATCCAGGTCTGGGCCTGGAAGCTTGGGCAAAAAATACTGCAGACTAAAGTCGTGACAACGGCAATTGTGCAGGCCGGCGGAAATGGTACTTCAAAATCCGGCTGCTGCGACCTCTGACCGACTGCTGAGCTGCTGCCGGAAATTCAGCCATGAAAATAAATGTCAACAGCATAACCAAATCCTACAGCGGATATGACCTTTTCAGGGATCTTTCCTTTGAGATCAACCCGGGCAACCGTTTGGCAGTAACCGGGCCCAACGGCTGCGGCAAAAGCACTCTGCTTAAAATGCTCTGCGGGGTTCTGCCTCCTGACTCGGGGAGCATAAATATTCCCCGGGGCGTGCGAACAGGCTTTGTGGCTCAGGATTTTGACAAGTCCCAGCTGGATTCCCCCCTTCTGGAGTATGTCCTGGATGCCATTCCAGACTGGGGGGACTTCTGGAGACAGTGGACTGCAGCCATTGCTGCCGGTAACCGCCGGGAAACGGCCAGGCTGGCCCATGTCCAGGCTGAGATGGAGGACAGCTACGGCTACAGTCCCGAGTATAAAGCTGAAAAGATACTTGCCGGTCTGGGGTTTGCTGAAAACAGCCTGAACAGGAGACTCAGCCTTTTTTCAGGAGGCTGGAGAGAGCGGGCCAAGCTGTCCAGGGTACTTCTGCAGGGAGCGGACGTGCTGATTCTGGATGAGCCCACCAACCATCTGGATCTTGAGGCTGTGCTCTGGCTGGAGGAATACCTGCGCAGCTTTCCGGGCATGGTGGTTCTGGTGGCCCATGACAGATATTTTCTGGACAGGGTGGCTACCCATGTTCTTCATCTGGGGTTTGACAAACCCTATTTCAGACCGGGAAATTACGCCTGCTTTTTAAAATGGCACCAGCAAAGGGAAATGCAGAAGGAAAAGGAAAAAGGGAAAATCGCGGATGAAATTAATCATCTCAAGTCATTTGTGGACAGGTTCCGGTACAAGGCCACCAAGGCCAGGCAGGCCCAGGCCAGGATAGGCCAGATGGAAAAACTGGCCTCCAGGATGGATGAACTGACCAGTGATGTTTCCGGAAAAACCCTGAATTTCAGTTGGCCCTCACCAGTCAGGCCCAGCCGGGTGGCAGTCACCTGTGCTGATCTGAGTTTTGCTCATGGTCAGGACGATTCCATTTTCAGAAATGTAAGTTTTCAGCTGTTTGACAGGCAGAAAATCGCCCTTGCAGGTCCCAATGGATCAGGCAAATCCACGCTGCTTAAACTGATTACCGGGTCTTTCAAACCGGATCAGGGACAAATAAGCCTGGGCAGAAACACCAGAACAGGTTATTTTGCCCAGCACCAGACTGAGACTCTGGTCCTGGAAAATACTGTTCTGTCCGAAATACGCAGGCTGGGAGCGGACAATCTCACTGAGGAGGAAATCCGTTCAGTGCTGGGACTGTTCATGCTGGACGAGACCTTCTGGCAGCGGCCGGTGTCCAGTCTCAGTGGAGGAGAGAAATCCCGCCTCATTCTGGCCTCCCTGTTTCTGACCAGGGCCAATCTTTTTCTGCTGGACGAACCCACCAACCATCTGGATATGGAGACCAGGGAAGCTTTGGTGGCTGCTCTCAGGGATTTTCCAGGGGCCTTAATGGTCATTGCCCATGACCGCTATTTTCTGACCCGGGTGGTGCAGGAGGTCTGGACGGTCCAACAGCAGGGGATAATCCAGCATGGCACTGGATTTGAAGAATATTACTCCCGGATGCTTGAAAAAGAATCCCAGCCCAGGGACTCGTCGTCAGCAGGGAAAAAGGGCGCTGAATCCTGTTCTCAAAAGGAGAAACGCAGACAGGAAGCAAAAATAAGAAACAGAATTTATCAGAAGCTTAAACCTTTGAAACAGGAGTATGCAGATAAGGAGGCCCGGCTGGAGACAGGTCTTGAACGTCAGGAAGAGGTGGAAACCATTCTGGCCAGGCCTGAAACATACAGTGATCAGCAGAGATTCACGGAGCTGACCCGGGAATACCAGAAGCTGGTGGACGAAAATGAAGTGCTTATGCTGAGAATGGAAAATCTGGAACAGGAGATCAACCGCCTTGAAGCGGACAGACCCTGAAAAAATGCGTGCAATGCAGGGAAGCAGTCTGCCTGGAAAGCTCATAAAATGGGCCGGCCTTGATGAGGATCAGGTCAGAATCATTCAGGCTGAGCAGACCAGAAAACGCAAGGATTTTGCCCGGGCTGCCCTGTCCGCCGGCATGATTTCCCAGGAAGACTACCGGGATTTTATGGCCGCCAGCCTGGGGCTGCCTGCTGCAGCCCCTGATGCTCTGGAAATTTCAGCAGAGGCCATGGAAATCCTGGACAGGGGCAGCTGGCACAAATACGGGGCAGTGCCCTTTCATCTCCAGGACAATAAACTTTTTCTGGCCTGTGCTGAACCGGACAACATCACGGTGCTGGATGATATCAGATTCATGACTGGATATGAGGCTGTGGTGCACATGGCCACCCGCTCTTCCATAGAAAAGGCTCTGGATAACCATGCCGGACATTCAGGCCAGGCCTGGCATGATTATGCAGAAGCTGAAAAACTGCGGGAAATGGATGCGGTCCTGGAGGAGGAAGAGGCTGAAGATGTTTCCAGCCTGGAAGCCGCTTCCACAGTACCAGTGGTCAGGATGGTCAACCTTATCATTATGGAGGCCATCAATAAGAAGGCCTCGGATATCCATATTGAGATTTTTGAAAAGCAGTTCAGGGTCAGGATGCGCCTGGACGGAGTGCTCAGGGAAACCATGCGTCCGCCCTTGGCCATGAAGAACGCGGTGATCTCCAGGCTGAAGATCATGGCTCGCCTGAATATTGCGGAAAAAAGACTGCCCCAGGACGGCAGAATCAAGGTCCGGGCCCCGGGCGGCAGGGAAGTGGAATTCAGAGTCTCTGTGCTGCCCACTCTGTTTGGGGAAAAGGTGGTCATGCGCCTGCTGGACCGTTCCATTCTCAATCTGGACCTGTCTGCTCTGGGCCTGGAAGAAAGTTCATACAAGGCCTTTGAAGCGGCCATTAAAAAGCCTCAGGGTATGGTTCTGGTGACCGGACCCACAGGTTCCGGCAAGACCACCACCCTTTACTCAGCCATTGCTGCCCTGAACCAGGAGGGGGTGAACATCTCCACAGTGGAAGACCCGGTGGAATTCAGCCTGCCCGGAGTGAACCAGGTAAACATCCATGAGGAAGTCGGGCTGACCTTTGCTTCTGCACTGCGTTCCTTTCTGCGTCAGGACCCGGACATTATTCTGGTGGGAGAAATCAGGGATGCTGAAACCGCAGAAATCGCGGTTAAGGCGTCATTGACCGGACATCTGGTCCTGGCCACCCTGCACACCAATGATGCCCCTTCCACCCTGACCAGGCTGGTTAATATGGGGGTGGAGAGTTTTCTGGCCGCTTCTTCAGTGAGTGCTATCATGTCCCAGCGTCTGGTGAGAAAACTATGTGTTCAGTGCCGCCGGCCCGCTCAGGTGCTGCCTTCTGAACTGGTCAACATGGGTGTGCATGAGGATATGGCTGAAAAAGCCCGGCTGTACAGTCCCGGGGGGTGTCCACAGTGCGGCGGAACCGGATATTCAGGCCGGACCGGGGTATATGAAGTGCTTACTGTAACCCGGGAGATTCAGGAGCTTATGCAGCTGGGAGCTTCTCCGGCTGAAATGCGGGACAAGGCGGTGGAACAGGGCATGATCACCCTGCGCCGGAGTGCCCTGCTCAAGGTCTGCCAGGGTCTGACATCCATTGAAGAGATCTTTCGGGTAACCAGCGCATAAAAGACAGCTCCGGCTGATTTTGGAGGCTAACTGCCGGAAACGGTCCGGATCCCACCGGCCCGGGACCAGATACTGAAGCTGCTTTGGCTTGAGGTTGATGCAGTTCCCGGCAGGTTTCCCCCCTCCTGGACCTGAAACTGGTGCATCAGCAGGGATCAAAATATTACCGCCTGATATTAATAATTAACAGAAGCAAGTTGCTTGCAGGTTCCATCAGCCATGCCAATATTCATATACAAAGCCAGAACCAGGTCCGGAAAAAAACTCAAGGGAGACATGGATGCCCCCAGTCTTGAGATGGCTGAAACCATTCTCAAGAGAAAGGGCATGACCGAGATAAAGGTCAAGCCCAAGCCCAAGGATATTCTTGAAGGAACTTTTCTGGAAGGCGGGGTGAGTTCCAGGGATATGGTGGTCTTCAGCCGCCAGTTTTCCACCATGATCAATTCCGGAGTGCCCATACTGCAGTCCCTGCAGGTCATGTGCGAACAGACGGAAAACAAGAAGCTCAGGCGAAAGCTCTATGAGATTAAAAGCGACATTGAAGGGGGATCATCCCTGTATGACGGACTGAGCAGGCATAAAGATGTGTTTGATGATCTTTACACCAATATGGTGGATGCCGGAGAGACCGGAGGGGTGCTGGATGTGGTCCTGGACAGGCTGGCTCAGTATATTGAAAAGGCGGCCAAACTGAAATCCAGGGTCAAAAGCGCCATGATCTATCCCGGAGTTATTATCACGGTTGCTGTGGCGGTGATTGCCATTATCCTGATTTTTGTCATTCCCACCTTTGAACAGATGTTTGCCGATTTTGGAGGAGCCCTGCCTGCTCCAACCCAGTTTGTGATAAATCTCTCCAGGTTTGTGAAAAGTAATTTTTTATATATTGTCCTGGGCATGGTGGTTTTTTTCATCCTGTTCCGTCTGTTTTACCGCTGGGAACAGGGCAAAGTCCTGGTGGACCGCTGGGTTCTGTTTCTGCCTGTCTTGGGATCTCTTCTGCGCAAGGTGGCTGTGGCCAGATTCAGCAGGACCCTCAGCACCATGATTACCTCCGGGGTGCCCATCCTTAACGCCCTGGATATTGTGTCCAGAACCTCGGGCAACAAGACCGTGGAGCTGGGAGTGATGGAAGCCAGAAAAAGCATTGCCGAGGGACAGAATCTGGCTGAACCCCTGGAAGAGACAGGGATTTTTCCGCCCATGGTCATCCATATGATCTCCATTGGAGAGGCAACCGGCTCCCTGGACAATATGCTGGGCAAGATTGCTGATTTTTACGACGATGAAGTGGACGTGGCAGTGGATACTTTGACCTCCCTGCTGGAGCCGATTATGATTGTTTTTCTGGGTGTTGTAGTCGGGGGGCTGGTAATAAGCATGTATCTGCCCATCTTTCAGATTGCGGATGTGGCGGATTTGCCGAGTACGTTTGCGTACCGGAAAAGATACTGTCCAAAAAACCTTCCAACATCAGTCATAGTGATGCCGCTGCTCTGCCTCATGCCGGACTGCTCGCTCTCCAGGGTCTTGAGGAAAAAGGAAAGGTCAAATCCGGACAGAATATCCTGATCAATGGTGCAGGAGGAAATGCTGCTACTGCTACCTCTAAAGCTGAGA
>CAZHCY010000182.1:0-5522 GCA_964531185.1 uncultured Desulfovibrionales bacterium
AGACAGCCACCCCGAGGACTGAGTCGGCTACGGGGAAAGACTGCGGACGGCAGTAAAGTCCAGGAACCTCAGCCCAAAGCTGAACTCGACCCTGTCCAGGGTTGTTCACCAGTGCAATTCTTAAGGCCGGGTTCCAGCACCATTTGCGATGTTTCCAGCACCAGCCGGGTCAGGGCGGTGCTGCCCTTTATGTCCGCTTTATGTCCAGGCTTATGCCGGAGGGATCATTTTTCTTTCCAGGATCAGTTGCCTGAGCCTTTGATTGTGACTGCCGACCAGCTGTTCAAATCTGGCCAGAGCCCTGTCTGACCCGGTGATGCCGGCTTTAAGGACCCACAAAGGGTAATTGAGCATCCAGTGGTCCTGACTTCTGAGCCCCTGCCCGGCTGTTTCCAGGACCCTTCCGCACAGATCCCTGACTTTTAATCCCGCGTATTCCCCGTCCAGGCCGTGTCTGGCCGCTTCCATTCTGAGCCCTGTCAAATGGTCCCAATTGTATGCTTCCACCAGAGAGCGGGTTTTGTTCAGGTTCCTGAGCAGCCCGGTCTGGATGGCGGACGGGGCTATGGCCATGGATTCAGCTATGCCGGGCTGGTTTAAATTCCAGACAGCCCTGTCCGGAAAATTTGCTCCTGCGGCCCGTCCTTCCAGATATGTTCCGGTTAGGTATGGATCCAGAAGTTCTTCCAGCTTATGGGGGTGGTGCTTCAAAATATCCAGGAATTTTCCCGGATCCGGATATTCCGGCCTCAGGGTGTATCGCAGCCGACAGTCAGTATACTGGGTGAACTGGTGGTACTCCAGATCCTTCAGATCCGGGATGACCTCTCTGGCTTGCCTGTCAGGAAAGGAAACCGCCTGTTGTCTGCCCCGGCCAAGGTAGTCCAGCAGAGGCGGATCTCCTGGAATGAGATACATTTTGTCCGGGCTTTTGCCTCTTTTGCTGCAGCCGGCAAACCACATGCTGGTGCCTGGGCCGAACATCCACTGAAAATAATGGGCCAGGTTGCGGAAGGGGACCTGGGGAGGTCTGTGCAGTTTGTGATCTCCCGGAAATCTGGAGCAGTCCATCAGCCTTTCCCAGATGGTCAGTCTGTTTTCCTTGAACCCGGTGATCCGGCCCTGTTCAAAGGGGCTGTTGGCAAAAATGGCGATAAACACCGCAGATAGTCCCAGGAGGCAGTTCATTCCCGGAATGCAGTCTTCCAAAGGCAGGCTGGTGCTCGGACTGTTGTGGGCTTTGGCGTCAAATCCCACCGCATGGTTCCACCCTCTGTAGTTTACCGAATAATCATATATGGCCTTGGGGGCCCGGTAGCGAAAGTACATGTCTCTGGTTATCCGGGTGTCGGGATGTTCGCTGAAATTGATGACCATGCCCTGTTCAGCCTTCAGGGCATGGTCCACGTCCTGAAGCTCCTGGAGGATCAATCTGCCCAGGCGGCTCAGGCCGTCAGGACCTGGTGAAGTGGGGCCCAGGGAACTTTCCAGATTATTGTAGGAATTGTCCAGGGAATGGATGCCGTAGGAACTCTGCAGGCCGTATTCCTGGTTTTTGGCGCTTAAGACGGCAGATTCCTGGTTTCTTGCTTCCAAAATCCTGCCCAGGTTTCGGAAAAAAGAATGGACTCTGCAGGTATGTCCGGTCTGGCGGTGGGCGACAGGCATTTCCATCTCCACCCCGAGACAGGGATAGTCAACATGGCTCATAATGGCAAACTCTACTAATATATCCGGCTAAAAGCTATTTTCAGGAAATTCAGCCAGCTTCTCTGGCCGCAGCAAGAAATACAAAGGAGAGCAGCATGTAGGCCATGCCCAGAAACATCAGTCCCTGGGCAATGCTCACAGCGGACATGACCGCGCCCAGGGCCAGGGGACCCAGCATCTGGCCCAGCTTGTCCGCAGCCCTCTGAATGGCCATGGCTGTGCCCTGACCCAGGATGTTGGTGGCTCTCAGCTTCAAGGCAAAGGCGGTCTGGGCTGAAGTGCCGATGCTGCTGCCAAGGCCCAGCAGAAAAATGGCGGCGATAATGGTTATGATGCTTTGATCAAAAAAGAGCAGGCTGAGCCCCAGTCCGCCTAGCAGGCCGCCGGCGGCGATGAATTTCTTTTTGTAGTCGTATCTGTCCACTATTCTGCTTACCTGAGGGGCCAGATAAACCACGGAAAGACCATAGATCATGAGCACCCTGCCTATGTCGGACTGGGCTATGCCAAGCTGGTTCAGATACAAAGGAGTGGCAAAGAAAAGAAGACCTACCTGGCAGATGGAAAAGGGGATAATGCTTAAGAACATCAGGGCTGCGGCGTTTCTGTCCATGAGGTAGCTAAGCACCGCCCGGGGGCGCAGATCGGCTGTTGCAGACGCTGTCCGGCCTCCTTTCAGGCGGCGCATGAACAGGAAAAAAAAGATCAGAGAGGCCAGGGTGATGAAGAAACCAGTGACAAAAACCGGGGGGTACCCGACTCTGTCGGCGATGATGGCTCCCAGAGCAGTCCCGCAGATGTGCCCGGAAAAGATTCCTGCCACAAAATGAGAGCTCCCTCTGGCTCTGGTGGAAGGTGAGGAATAGCTGAACAGAAAACTCTGCAGGGCCATCCAGGACAGGCCGTATCCCAGACCGCAGAGACCTCTGGCCAGGATGAACTGAATCCCTGTGGCAGCCAGGGCGCAAAAGGCAAAACCCGTGGCAGTAAGCAGTATCCCGGCTGCAAAAGGGGCTCTCCAGTCTTTTCTGTCTGAAAGAAATCCAGCTGCCAGGGATGCCGCCAGAGCGCAGAGCATCTCCAGGGAAATGGGCAGGCCCAGGACCACATCCCTGGGCAGGCCAAGCATGGGCGAATAAAGCTCCTTCATCTGCAGCGGGACAAAGGAAATGGGCAGGGCAAAGGCAAATAAAAAGACAAAGGCGCCGAATCTGGCCAGCATGAGCCGGTCCAGCTGCTCTTCTTCTGTCTGGTCGGAAGAGTCCTGTGTTCTGCTGCGCCCAATGCGGCTCATGAAGAAATAAATCTGTTCAATGATGAACAGGTAAGCTATCAGGGCCACGGTTACCGCGTCCAGAATGAGTTCCCAGATGATATCCATTAGAGCTGAGCGGTCCAGGCGGGCCTTAATATATCCAGCCTTGACTCCAGGCTGGTCTCCGCTCAGAGGCGTGCTTAAAATAAGCTCATTATTCCCGTCCTCAAAGTTCAAGGCATCCCGGGCAGGCTCATCTTTTCCGGAGGCGCTGGCCAGCATATTGTTTTTCTGATCAAAGATAGCCAGGGAGTCCACTTCCGAGTTGACTTCCAGAAGTTCTGTTAAAAAATCATCCATACCAGTGATGCGTTCAAGGCTGATGCCTTTGGAAAGAATTGTTTCCATGTCCGTGCCCAGCAGGTTTAACTGAGCCCCTATTTTTTCCCTGACTCCCTGGATATGATCCTGGTAGTAGAGATAGACATTGATGCCGGCAAAAGCCACCTGTCCCAGGATAATGGTTCCCAATACCCTGATGAACACGTTTCTGCGCATCTGGTATTTGGAAGTGCTGTGCAGCCTGTAAAGCAGGGCAATCATAACTATGGAAGCGCAGATGAGGATGGCCAGACCTATTAAGGCCCGCTGTTTCCAGAAGTTGACGATTCCGGCTGAAATTTCGTGTTTCTCAAATGAAAAAACAGTATAGCCTTTTAACGAATCAGAGGTGCTTCCCATCCAGGTTTGTTCTGAACCGAACAGGGGCTGGATAATGATATAGGAATCAGCTGTTTCTTTTGCTTTAGTTACCGGATCAGGCACCTTGATGGTTTTGCCCTGTATATCCAGAGCAGAGCTGAAATTCCGGGAAGGAGGACTGAGGCTGTAAAGCAGGTTTTCATCAGAAGAGTAAATTTCAATGTTTTTAAGATCAGTATATTTTTGAGCGTAATCTTCCATCAGCCCCTGAATGCCCAGCATATTCTCCAGGGACTTGCCGAATTTGAAGCCAGCCTCGAGTTTGCGGCTGAAATCCTTTTGCGGCAAGGCATAATTGGTCATGGTGGCTGAAAGGTGAGTTTCCTCGAATGAGTCAGCCACCAGAACCACCATAAAGGCCTGGGAGAGAAAGAGGATAAGGATGGAAAAAATGATGATTCTGGTGGTTTCGCGCATGATTATCCGTGGAAACAGTTTTTTTCGGCATTTTCAAGCAGGGGCAGGAGCAGACTCCAGGTGCCGCGTTTTATTTTCCGGGCGGTGCTGCGGGCATTGAGTTCCGGTCCGGCCGGGATAACCCTGGTGCCAGGACTGACGTCAGGTATATGGCTTATGTCAATGAGGGTCTGGGCCATGGCCGGGGTTCCCAGCATACAGGCCTGATGGTTGTTTATAATGCAGGCCGGTGTCTCAGGTGCGGGCTTGACGCCGGAACATTTCCTTCCCTGGCCAGTGAACCGGTCAGGGTTGATGTTCCCCGGAAAAAGGTCTGATTTCAGAGGATATGTACCTTCTGCTTCCCAGAGATCATTCCTTAAGTACTATCTCAAGGTGATTCTGGTCCTTAATCCGCTGGTAAGATACATCATGGGAGAGCTGTCTAACCAGAAAAATCCCCAGACCCCCGATCTGCCGATCTTCAATGGACAGAGAGGTGTCCGGATCAGGCCGGGCTGACGGGTCAAAGGGCAAGCCATGATCAATGATTTTAATGATGAAGCTGTTGTTTTCTGTTTTGCAGCCTGCCTGAATCAGCCCTTCCGGTTGGTCAGGGTAGGCGTAATTTATGATATTCACCAGAACTTCTTCAAGGATGAGATCAATTTTTTGAACAACAGCTTCAGAAAATCCTTCAGTTTTTGCTGATTTCTGAATGAATTGGCTGAAGCGGGGCAGATTCTCCCTGAAGGCCGGCAGCTCAATCCAGGAAAATGAGTCTGCGTCAGACAGCTTCAAGGGCTTGCTCCTTGGTGTCATGAATGGTGAAGATGGAGGAAAATCCGGAAATTTCAAAAACTTCCCTGACCATTCCGCGCAGGGAACAAAATACCAGGTTGCCCTGGTCAGAACGGATCTTCTTGCCCACTGAAAGGATGCTTCTCAGTCCGGCACTGCTGATGTACTCAACATTCTGAAGGTCGATCACAAAGTTTTTCTGTTCCCCGCCTGTCAGCTCCAGACATTTATTTTCAAATTCCTGGGCTGTGGTGGTGTCCAGACGTCCGCTGACAGAGATGATCAAAGCCTTGTCGTTCTGGGTGGTTGAGATATCCATTTTTCCCCCTGTTTGTTTTGTTTGGAAGGGTAACTTGAAGTTATGAATTCTGTAAATCGGTTAATAAGCAGGTTTTTGAGTCTTAAAAATTAACTTGACAGTCAAAAATTCTCTATCAACATTTTGTATTTACTGACAATTTCCGGAATCCTGAATATCCGCATCATTATCAGCTTCAACAGCTTGATTTCTTTATCTTTACCTTTAACT
Organism: uncultured Desulfovibrionales bacterium; assembly: GCA_964531185.1. GTDB lineage: Bacteria > Desulfobacterota > Desulfovibrionia > Desulfovibrionales > Desulfonatronovibrionaceae > CAZHCY01. Next base: position 5,454 of record CAZHCY010000182.1, read on the forward strand.
TTTAACCTTTAACTATTGTAACAGTTTAGCCCTTTTTAAGGGCGCAGGGGACAGGCACCCCGTCACCCA
>CAZHCY010000183.1:0-5518 GCA_964531185.1 uncultured Desulfovibrionales bacterium
TAACCACCAGATTGGCTGCCTCCCTGAGCTGTTCATTTGTGCCAAAGGCATTAACCAACGTGCTGATGTTTTTGCGTTCATCAGGCCTGGAAAGGGCCAGAACCATGGGTTTGCCTGATTTTCTGAGAAATCTGACCAGCTGATCTGCAATGGCCGGCCTGGCCTGCCCCCGCCTATATGGGTAAAAGCGCTCAAGATCAACCCCTGGAGGGATAACCCGCATTCTTTCAGGATGATAATTATCGTATTGCCTGTACTGTTCATCCCGTTCCTGACTGGTGCTGGTAATCACCAGGGAAGCATTGCCCAGAGACATTTCTTCAGCTTCAATTCTGGTGGAAATCTTGTATGTATTCTCTATGGAATCCATGGATTTTCCCTGGGCCAGAAGTTTTTCCCGTTTGACCATTCCCAGAGAATGACCCGTAAACACCAAAGGCACCCCCAGATTATGGGCCAGTTTTGCACCTGCTGCCCCGGCATCGGCATAATGGCCGTGAATAATATCCGGGACCATCCTGATCCGCCGCAGATACTTGAGAATCCTGTCAGTCAGTTCATCAAGATAAGGCCACAGCACTTCCTTGCGCAAATACCTCCTGGGCCCGAAGGGAATTCTGATAATATTGGCTTTTTCGCCGATCTTTTCAATGGTCTTGCCGTAAACCGGGTCAACTTTGGAATCAAGTACACTTCTGGTTATAAGATCAATCCGATCCACTTCAGGCAGCCTGTCCAGCGCTCTGGCCAGCTCCACCACGTACTTGACCTGACCTCCTGTATCAGCATCTCTGCCCAGTTCCATGTCATAACCGCGGACCAGTCCGTGGATGCTTAAATGTACAAGATACAGTCCCCTCTTCTTGCTCCTCCTGGCCATCCTCAACCCTCCATAAATCCTGGATTCCTGCATGGGCCAAAAACATACCCAGGCAGCCCGGGTTTTGTTTCCCTGACCTTGACCGGTCAAGCTCAGGAAAACTGTTCATAAATTTCCCTGTTCTTGGGAACAGCCCCTTGATTGGAACAAATTTGCGCTGCAAAAGAAACCGCATTTTTCAGGATGCCTTTCCAGTCCCAGCCCCTGGTTATGCCCAGAATAACCACTGCAGAAAATGCGTCTCCTGCTCCTACGCTGTCCTTGAAATCCTCTGCCCTGGGAGCAGGCAGATGCAACCATTCTCCATCCCTGGGAAACAGAGCCGCCCCTTTTGTACCCAGGGTCACAATCAGACATTTAAACTGAAATTTTTCCTGGAGGGCCGCAGCCATTTCCTGCCATTCCCGCCCCCTGACCAGACCTGTCATGGCGCTGATCCGGTGCAGTTCATCCAGGTTCACTTTAAGATATGCAGACCAGCCCAGGATATCCATGATCAGCTCTTTGCTCCACCAGGGATCTCTAAGGTTTATGTCGCAAAAGACCTGGGTTTTTTCCATGGAGCACAGTTGGTACAAGGTAGAAGCAGACACCGGATTCCTGGCAGCCAGGGTTCCGTGATAAAGGAGCTTGAGCCCCTGGCTTTGGACAACTTCAGCCGGAGGGTTTTCAATAAAATCATAGGCTACATTATTTTTAATCTCATAGGACGGTTCATCATCCTCTATCTTGACCCTGACCAGGCCTGTAATCCTGGAATCATCCCTTTGCAGGCCTGCAGCGGAAATGGACCAGGAATCCATGACCCGGACAACCTCCCGGCCCGGATCATCATCACCTATCCTAGACACAAAAACAGGATCCAGCCCCATCCCCCGCAAATGACAGGTCAGATTAAAAGGAGCACCGCCTATGACTTTCCTGCCGTCAGGGAAAAAATCAAAAAGGACCTCTCCAAAGACAATTATTTTTTTCACAGGCTCATCCTTACCCATAATCCCTACCTTTAATACTTAGAAGCCAGCTGCCACAGATATTAAAGACAATTATTTGCCTGGTTCCCGCCCATGCTGAACAGGCCCTGAGAAAACCTGTTCAGCCGTGAATATCCTGAAATTCATTATTCAGCCACATTCGGCAGTTTTTAATCTCTTCAGCCCAGACATCTGAAAACCTAATCTTTAGAAAAGCATGAAAAAGATCATCCAGAAACCCAAAAACCTTTTCCAGAAGAAACATTTTTTCCAGAAAAGGAGCATCAGGATCATCTCCCTCTTCCAGCCTGGTCTCCACCTTGGGAGTTTTAACACCTGAAAAGGAAAAATCAGAGGCATTAACCTGCATCATCCACTCAGTGGAATCCTGATCAAACCTCAGAACAGCCTGGACCACCTTTTTGCCGGTTTTAAGCCCCAGCCTGGCCGCCCTGAGCTCAGACATCATGCCTGTACATACTGCTTTCTCCAGGCTCTCGCCTTCACCGCCTTCCACCACGATTTTTTTCTCCAGATAAAGGCCGAAATCCTCTTTTTCCCTGGTCTGGAAGATACCAGAATTTAATTCACTTTTAAACCAGAGCCAGGTTAGAAAATCACGCCCCAGAATCTCGCCTTTTTGTTCCGCAGCCTTAAGATCTGTATCCACTCCATCACCTCCTGAGTCCTGCAGACTTATGCTTAACAAGCATGCCCGACATTTTGGCTGTTTTTATTCTTCCAGCTCCAGATCCAGGATTTTTTCACCTGCCAGGGGCTGGTTTCAACCTGAATTCCCTTTTTGAAAATACAGTCAGCCTCTTTGATCATCGCAGCCAAACAATATCCCCCTTTGAACTATCCTGGCAAATTTTCTGCCCGGAAACCTGATGACCTTGCCTCCCCTGCCCTGCATCCAGAGCCGGTCAAGTTCCGTCAAATTTTCAAAAAGCACATGTCCCGGTCCTTTTCTGTCCAGGACTTGCTTGTAGAGCCTGAGCCGCGCGGCCTGGTTCATGGCAGACAGAGTCTGATGGTCATAGTAGTCTTTGCCGGTCAGCGCCTTGTCTGCTGAGTGCTCCAGAACTTCAGCCCAGTAAGCTTCATCCATTCTGCCCAGCTTCCATAAATTGGCTACTGACCTGAAAAAGCCAGGATAAATGCTTTTCATGAGAGGCACAAGTTCATGGCGGACCCGGTTTCTGGAAAAAGAAACATCCAGGTTGGATTCATCCCTGGACCAGACCTGTCCCAAGTTTTCCAGAAAATCTGTTATTTTCTCTCTGGAAGTAAGCAGAAGGGGGCGCAGGAGCTTTCTCCCCGGATCATAACCAGCCATGCCTGCCAGTCCAGGCCAGCCTGCTCCCCGGCCCAGCCTCATGAGAACATCTTCAGCCAGATCGTTCAGATTATGGCCGGTAACTACATAATCAGCATTGCGCCTGGCTGCTTCCATAAACAAAAACCGATACCTGAGAATTCTTGCAGCTTCCTCTGTCCCTGTCCTGGTCAGCCTTGCATATGAAGCTACCCTGCTGTGACCGGCCCTGAAATCTATGCCCAGTTTTAAGCATTGCTCCCGGGCCAGTTTTTCATCATTCTGCGCATTATCTCTGAGCATATGGTTAAGATGTACTGCTGTCAGCTTCAAGCCGGTTCTCGGGATCAAAAAATGCAGAATCCTCAGCAGGGCCATGGAGTCAGCACCACCTGACAGAGCCAGGACAACTTTTTTGTCCTGCATGCTCTGTCTGGTCAGCATTTCCATAAAATCCTGATGCCTCAGGCAAAACCTGGCCCATAAAGGAGGAAGTTCCTGAAGTTTAGAATAACTCATGCAAAACCAGCTATTTCTGCAGTGAAAAACGCTGCCTGTTTTCCGGAACCCACCACTCATTGAAATTATACATTATCCCTGCCGGTTCTGGCTTAATGCCCTGAAACCTGGCATGCACCACAGGCAGCGCATTGGGAATGAACAAAAAAAGATAAGGCTGATCATGGTGCAGAATTTCCTGGAGCTCATCATAGGCTTTTTTACGCACCTGTCTGTCAAAACTTCTCCGTCCCTTTTCCAGAAGTTCATCAACCCGTTCATTCTTATAACCCACAAAATTCAGCCCGTTCTCCACAGCCTGGGATGAATGCCAGACATTGTAAATATCCGGATCATGAGCTGTATTCCAGGCCAGCAGCACAGCATCAAACCTGCCCTTGTGGACAAACTCCTTGATAAAGGTGGCCCATTCAACAGTCCGGATATCCACCTTTATGCCCAGCTTGGCCAGCCTGTACTGAATAATGGTCCCTGTCCTGATTCTGAGATCATTACCCTGATTGGTCAAAATAGTGAATTCAAAGGGCACCCCGTCCTTTTCCAGAATCCCGTTGTTGTTTTTACGCCATCCCAGGCTGTTGAGCATTTCCAGGGCCAAGTCCGGATCATAGGCATAATCATCAATATCCTCATTAAACACCCAGGTGTCGGGCCGATACGGCCCCACAGCCGGAAGACCCTCACCCAGCAGGACGCCCTTGATAATCTCTTCCTTGTCCACGGCATGAGCCAGGGCCTGTCTGACCCGGACATCATCAAAAAAAGGGTGCTGGAGATTATACCCCAGATAAGTATACCCTGAAGACAGATAGCTGAATTTCTGAAAATTCTCCTGCCAGTAGGCACCATCCGTCTGAAAAAGATACTGCTGAGGGGTCAGACTGCTCATATCCAGTTTGCCTGACTTGAGTTCCAGAAACATGGTGGCCAGATCAGGGACTATATGATACACAATTTCGTCAATATTGGGCCTGGGTGCAAAATAATCCTCATTGGCCCGGAGGATGACCTGTTGCCCGGCATTCCAGCGATGAAGCCTGTAAGGTCCGGAGGTGACTGGATCACGGCTGTACCTGGTGTTTGTCAAGTCCTCTTCTTCCAGCACATGCCTGGGCAGAATGGGCTGAGCCCAGGTGACCATGGATCTGGCAAAAGGCTGTTCATAAATCACTTCAAACGAATATCTGTCCAGCACATTAAATTCCTGGATGGCCAGATAATCCTGGGCATATGCCGTGGGGGTCCTGGAGTCTGTCATCAATTCATACGTGAAAAGAGCATCATCAGCTGTCAGTTCTTCCCCGTCAGTCCACCTGATGCCCGGCTTAAGCCGGATATATATCCTTTTGCCCCCGTCCTTTACCTGCACTTCTTCAGCAGCCCATTTTACAAGTTCAATATTTTTATTATATTTCAGGGGAGCCACATAAAGATGAGAGTTGATATCAGAAGATGCTGAATCTGAAGCCAGAGGAGGTATCAGGTTGCTGGGCTCTCCTGTTGAACCCATGATTATTCTGCCTCCAGGGACAGGGCCCTTTTCATGCGGGGCGCTCATCCTCCCTTCAGAGGAGCCTGGTTTGGGACTGAAAGATTTTTCATCCTCAATATTGTCACAGCCTGCAAAACATGATAACCAGAAAATATAAACCAGAAACAATATTCTGCTCAAAAACATGCTTTCACCGCCTGATTATATTGGTTTGTCCGAAATTTCATCCTGGTGCCGGAGCAAATCAGACTTAGAAATAACAGTTCAGCCATTTGCATGTGGCACGGCTTCCTGCCCGGAGGCATACAGCCCGTTAAAGGACTGGCTCTCCCGGA